>CAUYYY010000009.1:0-15389 GCA_963577165.1 Planctomycetota bacterium
TCAACGCCTTGACCTTGGCTTTTAGATGGCCATCCATTGCCTATCTCCTAATCATTACCTCGTTTGTGATAGCAATCCCCCAAATCCTTCGCCTCGGTGTAACCCAAATCCGTTTTTCTGCAAAGTGTGGAATGCACTCTTATAGCCCCATGCGATGTGCGTGGGGTTGACATCGGAAATTAGAGAGGACTAAAGTAAGCGAGAGACATGGACGTTCCTCTGTTTGTTTTGGGAAGTACGATGCTTCCCGCGCAACGATCGTGAGGACAACGTCCCGCCGATGGTGGAGCGGGATGTCACGGAGGGAGCAGGTTCGATGGATGTGTCGCCAGGAGGCGTCGTCGCAACGACGGAAGTTGCCCAGTTCGACACCGCACATAGCGGGTCGCGGCAGCGAGGGCTGGAACGCAAGCTTTGCGAGCGAATCCGCCGGCTGACCGGTCGTCGAATTCGTGGTCTCTCGGTCGCGGTCCAATCGGGCGTCATTCACATTCGTGGCCGCTGTTGGACGTTCTACACCAAGCAACTTGCTCAACATGCGGTTATGGCGCTGAATGAGAACGAGCAGGTCAGTAACGAGATCGAAGTGATCGCGCCTTGACATGAATGGCCGCCATTCACGCCGCCTGCGTTGCTAAATTCGCGTGAAGCTTCTTTGCCACTTCGTGATAGACCCGATCGACGGTTAGATCGCGCATGCACTGGTGGTGGCCCAGCGGACAAACACGCTCGCCACACGGTCCACACTCAACGGCGTGCTGCAACCTTGTCTCGCCTGGGTGGTCGTTAAGGCTCCATCGCGGATCGATCGGCCCGAACAGTGAGACGACCGGCACACGAAACGCCGCGGCAAATTGGCGCGGTCCGCTGTCGGTGGTGACCATCAACTGGCTGCGGCGGACACATGCCTTGGCCACACCGAGGCTCAGGTCTTGGTCGGCCATGCTCAAGATACGTGGGTGCGCGGCTTGCTTTTCGATGCGTGCCGCGTTGTCCCGTTCACCGGGACCGCAGATCACCAGAACCGCGGCATCGTGGTCGGCTACCGTGCGCTGGGCAAGCTCGACAAAGTATTCGCCGGGCCAATCCTTTGCAGCGCCGAACGCACCGCCCGTATTAAAGATCACGACTTGCCGGCTTCGAGACAGATCGAGCCGATCCCAAATCTGATCCACGGTCCGTTCATCCTCGGGCCGAGTCGCCAGCTCCAGTTGCCGCGACTGCGGAGGGCAGCCGACCGCATAGGCAAGTTCCAAGAACGCATCGACTGCCGAAACGGGCGTCCAACTCCGCCCGCTCCGAGGATGGCGTAATCGGTGGGTCAGGAGCGGACTACGGCCATTCCGCGCGTAACCGATGCGCCGCCGAGCACCACTTCGCCACGCCAACAGTCCGCTCGACAACGAGTTAGGGAATAAAACGATCACATCCGGACGCAAGCGGCGTAGTTGCCCGACGACCGCCCGGGCGCGGCGTTCGACGGTCTGAGATCGACGATCAAAGTAGATCGTCTCGTCCAACCAGTCAGTGCCTGCTAGCACGTCGGCGATGTCAGGCCGCATGATCCCGGTAAGTGTGGCGCCTGTGCCGAAATGTTGGCGCAGCGCGCGAATGGTTGGCGTGGCCATCACCACATCGCCAATCCAGTTCGGTAAGTGAAGAACAACATTCATAAGCCGATGCCGATTGCTAGCATGAGTTAGGTCTGCGGGTGGCACTGCTGGCTTGTCCAGCAGTGGACAGCGGGTACACGATTCACACTGCTGGGCAAGCCAGCAGTGGCACCTTCCATCAGACCGGCGGCGACGAATATACGGCGATCTGAAGCAGCCGACAACGGCAATCACGCCCGTCCACGACGGTCGGCTGCAGGAAAGCAACGGGTGGCTGCAGGAGAGCAACGGGTGGCGCGGAAGGAGCTTCGCTTCGACGGCCCCGAGTTGTGGCCTCCGGCCTTGTGCCGATCTGAGCGGGCCTACAGCGTCTCGGGCCAAAAGGGGTTTGGTGGTTGGTTGAAAATGCGGACGTTTTCGAGCGCGCCTTATAGGGGGGCCCCTGGGGTGTTTGGTAATGGGCGTTTTCTCGAATAGTCAAACGGAACGAGTGTGGAGTGCGGAAGGGGGAGTGGGGAAGTTTGACAGGCAAGCCGGATGCGTCAGCTTCCGGGCCAGCGCGCGGCGGGGCGTCAGTGCCAACATCGGCCGTGTGCCTCGGAAATGAATCGGATGGCTCTCATGGTGCGGGCAAGCCTACCAGAATCCCTCGCGATTTTCAAGCCTCGGAATTGGCCACCCCTCTTGTGGCGAATCACAGTATGCCAACTTGCGATACAACAAAGTAGAATGTCCCCTTTTTATCCTGTAGCGACCAGTGCTATTGTCGTACGCGTTGGAGTCGCGGCGGTCAGGGGCGAAGAAATGATGCTTTCTACCGGTAGCAAAGTACGCATTGCACCATTTGGCAACCGAACTGGACATCCTTACGGTAAATACCCACCCTATCATCGAGCTGTTCCCAATCCGAGTAAACCGGGACAAAGCTTGCCTGGACAAGGAATTGGCCGACATAGACCTTGGGAAGGCGGATTCTAATGCGATTCCCTATCTTTGGATTCTGTGAAGGGGATTTGTATGTCTTTTCAAACAAGGTTGAGGCATGCAGGGAAATTGAGCCGGCAGACGCAAAAGCATCGTCTTGGCAGTTATACGACCGAAACGGCCAACGGCTAACGATCGCAATAGTACGACGACCGTTATGGCGGTGGTCGATTTTCACTTGGCTGACCATTGAGCGCATCGAACTTCTGGAGACCGGCGAACTCGATCAGACTGGCATGGAAGCATCGTTGTCAGCTGCCTTGGGTGCCATCGCAATGCACGATGTTTCCGTCAGTAAGCAACTTACAACGCGTGTAAGATTTGAGGAATTGGCCGAGGAAGCAATTCGAGCTTTCACTTGACAAAAAATGAAACGGCTTCCGCTTCCTAGTGCCTCAACACATCTGAGTTGACTGGTTTTGAAATATTGGTTATTTGCTCTCTTTTTGGTCCATTTATCAGGAGAGTAGACATGGGCAAGGAAGCCAAGCATGTGGTTCGGTTGACGGCCGAGGAGCGAAAGCAATTACAAGACTTGATAACAAAAGGAGGGCGTGCAGCAACGATTCTGAAGCGAGCCCGCATTTTGTTGAAAGCGGATGAGGGAAAAGAGGGCCCGACGTGGAGTGACGAGCGTGTCGCCGAATTTGCTGAAGTGAGCCTTTCGACAACGCGTCGCATTCGACAGCGTTTTGTGGAAGAAGGTTTCGAGGCGGCCTTGTACCGTAAACCGACTACTGATCGGCAGTACCGAAAACTCGATGGCAAGGGAGAGGCGCATTTGATCGCCTTGACGTGCAGCGCCCCGCCTGAAGGCCGAGTTCGCTGGACGCTCAGGCTGCTGGCAGATCGTTTGGTTGCTTTGGAGGTCGTCGACGAGATTGGCGGCGAATCGGTCCGTCGTACGTTAAAAAAACGACCTCAAGCCTTGGTTGAAAGAGCAGTGGGTGATTCCGCCGAAGCAAAACGCTGATTTTGTAGCCGCGATGGAAGACGTGCTGGGAGTGTACCAGAGGCCTTATGACGCCCAGCGCCCCGTGGCATGCCTGGACGAGCAAAGCAAACAGTTGGTGAAGGAAGTTCGCACACCGATTCCCATGCAACCGGGGAGGCCTGAGTGCATCGATTATGAATATGAGCGTAATGGAACGGCCAACTTGTTCATGCTGTTCGAGCCGCTGCACGGCTGGCGACATGTCAAGGTAACTCGGCGGCGGACGAAGATCGATTTTGCCCATGTGGTTCGCGAGTTGGTTGATGTGCATTATCCTAAAGCTGAGAAAATCGTGTTGGTGATGGACAACCTGAACACTCACAAACCAGCATCGCTGTACGAGGCGTTTGAACCTGCCGAAGCACGACGATTGATCGACCGGTTGAAAATCCACTACACTCCCAAGCATGGCAGTTGGCTCGACATGGCAGAAACGGAACTGAGTATTTTGGCCAAACAATGCCTCGATCGTCGCATCCCAGACCATCCGACGCTGATTCGTGAAGTCGGCGCCTGGGAGAATCAACGCAACAAATCGAAATGCACCGTCGATTGACAATTTACGACCAAAAACGCACGTATCAAACTCAAACGCCTTTACCCGTCAATCCAGTCGTGTTGAGGCACTAGTGTGCCACTCCACTTCCGCGACGTTCGTAGCCACTTTTTTTTGAAAGCGGACCGTGACGCGCCAATCGGGTCCACTTTCTGGGTCCAGATGCCAAGCGTTTCGCAGGTAGCGTTCGATGCTAAAACCACGGGGAATTTTGAACGTGTCATTCAGGACTTCCACTTG
The DNA here is from genome assembly GCA_963577165.1 of Planctomycetota bacterium. GTDB lineage: Bacteria > Planctomycetota > Planctomycetia > Pirellulales > CAUYYY01 > CAUYYY01. Next base: position 4,388 of record CAUYYY010000009.1, read on the forward strand.
AGTCACTCTTCCCACGCTGAACGTGTGAGTTGCACGGTGGTAAGACGACCGGCCAATCACGTACCAGCTTTGTCGACTAAACATCACCTGGTAGGGGCACAGCTTAGTGCGGATTTCTTTCCATTCGCTCAGGCTTTGGTAGCGAATCCGCAAGGATCGCCGCCGGGAAGCGGCGTCGATGAATTGTTGATAGATGTCTTTTTGGCCAGGGAACGGGCTAACTTGTCCCACGCGAATACGAATCGCACGAGCGAGCGAACGCATTTGATCGCGCAAACTTGCTGGCAAACTGCTTTCCAGTTTGAGTGCCGCACGGCGAGCCGCTTCGTAGTAGGGTATTCGCCCCAACGTGCCCAGTTCGTGACAAAGCACGATGACCGCCAGCGCTTCTTCGCCCGAGAAATTGGTGGGCGGCAAAAGAAATGTGGTCGGAATGTGGTATCGCTCGAGCTCATCATCAAACTCGATCGGAATACCGGCAGCCCGCAATGTTTCCAAATCGCGAAAAATGGTCCGTCGGCTGGCGCCACAGGCCTGCGCCAAGGAGTTGGCGTTGTGCCCTCTTCCGGCCTGAAGGTGACGCAGCAGCGTCAATAGCCGTGTTATACGTGATAGATTCATCGAATCGACGATTCGAAGCAGCGGAATCACTCTCGCCCACCTGGGCCGGCACTTTTTCACGATCTCTTCGGAAGAATTCCACCGGTTGATAAGATTTAGCCATTATGGTGGTGTCCCCGAGACTTGCAAGGTCAAAAAAGAATGCTTCCTTTTCATCCGAAAATGTTCAGCAGGGCTGCTCGCGGGTGCGGGTTAGAAACTGGTGATTCTGCATTCCGCAATCCGACTTCCGCAATCCAAATTCCCTTCACGCCTTCCAAATCTTCTCACGCCCTGCGGACACATGCTTCGTTGCATTCCGCGTGTCGACTACCAGTGCCGCGTGACGGACGATCGAGTCATAGTCGAACGCCGTATGATCGGTCGCGATCAGCACACAGTCCTGTTCGGCCAACACTTGCGGCGAAAGATCCACACTCGTCAAGAGTGGCAGATCGTAGCGCCGCATCGACGGAAGCACCGGCACGTGCGGATCGCTATAGCTCAGCTCTGCGCCCCTCGCTTGCAACAGCTTCATCAACTCGAACGACGGGCTCTCGCGTGGGTCATTGACGTCCTTCTTATACGCCACGCCCAGAATGCAGATTTTGCTCCCCTGGACCGGTTGCCCGGCGGCGTTGAGAGCCTCGGTCACCTTCTGCACGACATATTGGGGCATCCGCGTGTTAATCTCGCCAGCCAACTCGATGAACCTTGTCGGCATGCCGTGCTTCCGCGCGACCCAACTCAGATAAAACGGATCGATCGGGATACAGTGCCCGCCCAGCCCCGGCCCGGGATAAAACGCCTGGAATCCGAACGGCTTCGTCTTGGCCGCGTCGATGACCTCCCAAACGTCGATGCCGATCCGATCAAACAGCGTCTTCAGCTCGTTGACCATGGCGATGTTCACCGAGCGGTACGTATTCTCCACGATCTTACACGCTTCGGCGACCTCGCACGTCGACACCGGCACGACTCGCGTAACGACCGACGCGTAAAGCGCACAGGCCAACTGCTGACTCGCCGGATCGATCCCGCCGACCACCTTCGGAATGCTGTCGGCCCTGTATTGCGGATTGCCCGGGTCTTCCCGCTCGGGGCTATACGCCACAAAGAAATCCTTGCCAACCGCCAGTCCGCTCGCTTCCAACAGCGGCAGCAAAACATCGCGCGTCGTTCCCGGGTACGTTGTACTTTCGAGCACGACGAGTTGTCCCGGCCGCAACGTGGCGGCGATCGTCCGCGCCGTCGATTCGACGTAACTGAGATCCGGGTCGCGGCTATCGGTAAGCGGCGTCGGCACACAGATCAAGATCGCGTCCGCTTCGGCCAATCGCGACATGTCGGCCGTCGGCGAAAATGTTTTCTCCTCAACACAACGGGCAATCCAATCGCCCGCGATGTGGCCGATGTAGCTCTCACCGGCCAACAGCCGGTCGACCTTCGAGGCGTCGACGTCGAAGCCCATCGTTCCGTAGCCGGCAGCGACAAACGCCCGGATGAGCGGTAGGCCAACATAACCTAACCCGACCACGCCCACCGTGGCCGTCTTGCGGGCAATCGCCTCTTGCAGCGAAGTCGGTTCCGACATTGTCGACATTTCTCAGATCCTTTTAGCCCAGGCCGCCAGGCCGGGAAATGCTACCTTGCGCCGCAGACGACATCTCCTCAATCTAACATTCCACAGCCAGCGATCGTAGGGTGGACCGAGTTGCGGTTCCATTCCGGCAAGTTCCGCGAGCGTTTTGGGTGATGACATGTGTGGTTATTCTCCTTGAGCGCACGAGATGCTCTTTTCAATCCAGGTTTTGAGCGATCGACGTCCGTTATTCTCAGGCAAACAGCGGCTTTCGGCCCAGCGACCGACGAGCATCGGCGACCTGCCCAAAATGTATCGCGGGATGCAAGGACAACATCATAAAGCACTTGCCGACCGTGCCGAATCGAAGTCGTCGAGCAGCAATGTCTTCAGTGCCTGGGCAGAGATCGGCGTGTTCGGTCTCGATCTTTCGGTCCAGGTCCTCGTCCGAGAGGCCGCCGAGCACGCTCAGTGTACGGGCACGGACCTTTTCGAACTTTGCCACCAACTCGTCGAATGCCGGATAGCGGCTCGCATCCGCGACCGATTCGGTACCGCCGTCGAAGAGCTCTTTCCACCCGGCGAGCGGATTCTCCTCACCTAGCACAAATCCGTGGAGGATGCTCGCCTCGGCCAAAGTGAGGTGACCAAGTATCCAAAGCGGATGGTTGCCGCCCTTGGCGGTGGGAAACGTCAGCGGAGCGTCCTTCATGTCCGCGATCAGTGCCATCACAAAGTTTTTGCTCGTTTCCAAGGACATCTTCACGAAATCAGTCGTCTTCATTGCGTTTCTCCTACGTGCGAATTTCAAAAAAGGGAACGTCCGACGCCTGAAAGGAGTGATCAAGGCAAGGTCACCAAAAAACCTTGTCGGACATGATTATACAGCGTGCGGCGGCCGTTACCAGCAGCGCGTGTGGCGGCACAGTTTGTAGGGTGGGCCGAGTTACACGAGGCCCACGCGGGCACTTTAGGGAGAAACAAACGCGGAGAAACAAACGCGGAGAAACAAACGCGGAGAAACAAACGCGGAGAAACGAACGGAACGCAGCTCTTTTCATCATTCGGATTTCGGAATTCCCCATTCCCCACTCCACCTTCCCCCTTACTTTCGGGGTGGCCATTTCTGCATCTTGAATTCGCGACGGATTTCGCTACAAAGGCCCTCGGCGATGAAATAGTGCGCCGTTTCGGTCTTTGACAATTCAGCAAGAAAAAGCCAATAGCCGGCCAGGCTACGCCTGGCCGGTGCGTAGGAGGTACGCGCTCCGTGTCGCGGTTAAACATTCCCCACTCCGCCTTCCGCACTCTGCATTCAAAACGTTCGACTATTCGAGAATATGCACCCAATCAAACACCACTGGGGTCCCCCTATAAGGCGCGTTTGAATACAAGCCAGTTTTCAAACAAGACGGTAACACAATAGCCGCTGTGCTACGCACGGCCGGAGCACCTGCCGTCAGGCATCTGCTATCAGTGACATCAGTTTGTCTCGGCTGAAAGAGTGGTTGATCGTGGAAAGCGAAAAAGATTTGGCCGACTTTGCCGATTTCTCAAAGTTTGCCGGCACAGCCGACGATACTGAGCCTGCTGACTACTCCAAATGGAGGTTTGCGCTGTTAGCGTGGCGCTCTTCCGCGAGGGACGGCGGCCCGGGGGGGCCGGTTACGATGCCTGAACGTCAGGTGTCGTCAATAACCGGCTGGACTTGGGGTGTTACCCTGCACGGCCAAACGAGGCCGACGGAAGACAACCTTTATTAGGAACTTGGAAATCGCATGAGTCGGCGACACCAGGGATTCTGGAGCGTTCTCGGGCTAATCGCCCTTCTGCTCTCGGGTTGTCACCCGATCCAGCCCTCCTTTTTCCACGAAGACGGCGATCTCTTGCACTATCTCGATGTGGCGACCGACATCGAATACCCCGATGTCTGCGAGCCGACCAGCGAGGAACTGGCCTACGCACTGGCCCCACTGACGTTAAAAGACGCCGACGAGCTCGATGACATCGAAAAGTGGGATCTGACGCTGGAGGAAGCGGTTCGGATCGCTCTGGAAAAGGGCAAAGTCATGCGTCAGTTGGGCGGCTTGGTCACCAGCAGTCGTCCGGAAACACTCGCACGCCAACTCATCAATACCAGCAACGCGGCGACTGTCTACGACACGGCCATTGTCGAAAGCGGCTACGGCGGCGCGACCGGCTCGCCGCTGAGCGGCATCGGAGTCGAGGCCGCCCTGGCCGAATTCGACGCCCGACTCGACAGCAGTATTACCTGGAACAAGAATGACCGTCCGCAGAACGCTGTGGGCACCATTCGACCGCTATTCTTAAGCCAAGACTTGGGCAATTTCACACTCGGTATCACCAAGCGAACGGCGACGGGCGGTACGTTTTCTGTTCGCAACAACACGTTTTACGATGCCAGCAACAATCTGTTCCGCCCCCTGCCGAGCGATTGGACCACCAACTTTGAAATGGGATTCCAACATCCGTTGTTGCAAGGACGAGGCGCCCAATACAACCGCATCGCCGGTACGCATAATTTCAATGCCTACAGCGTGGGCAATCCCAACTCGATCGACGGTGTCATGATCGCCCGCATTCGTACGGACATGGCACTGGCCGATTTCGAGGCTGGCGTTCGCGACTTTCTGGAAGACATCGAAGAGCAATACTGGGATCTGCATTGTGCTTATTATCGCGTCAAGACGGCCAGAACCGGTCGAGACAGTTCGCTGCACTCATGGCAGGCGGCCAACGCGAAAAAAGACGTTGGAAGTGGCGGCGCCGCCGACGAAGCCCAGGCGCGATCGCAGTTTTTCACTTTCAAATCCCAATTGCAAACCGCGGTGACCGAGCTGCTGCGGGCCGAGAGTCGTTTGCGTTATAGCATGGGCCTTCCCCCGGCCGACGGCCGGCTGATCCGGCCCAGTAACGAACCCACCATCGCCCCGGTGACTTTTCCCTGGGACCAGATTCGCGCCGAGGCGTTGTGCCGTCGGGTTGAATTGCGGAAAAAGAAGTGGGAAATCAAAAAGGCGGAACTCCAACTGATCGCTTCGCGTAATCATTTGTTGCCTCGGCTCGACGCCACCGGCACCTATCGCTGGCTCGGCCTGGGCGACAGGCTGATCGACGACTCGCGATCGGGTCTGGCCGAACAGTTACCGGGATCGAACGCCTTTGAGTCCCTCACACGTGGTAATTATCAGGAATGGGAACTCGGCCTCGTGCTGAATGTTCCCATCGGCTACCGCAGGGAATCGGCGCAAGTCCGGCACCATCAATTGTTACTGGCCCGTGAACGAGCCCTGCTGGAAAACATCGAATTAGAGGTTTTACACCAGTTGGGCGACGCGATCCGCGAGGCCCATGTCGCCCACATGACCAGCCAGACCGACTTCAACGGTTTGGTCGCCGCCGAGCGAGAAGTCGAATCGGTTAGCGAGTTGGTGAAGGCAGGGACTCGCCAGGGACAGATTGACCTGTTGCTCGACGCACAGCGTCGTCGGGCGATCGCGGCCGACACCTACTACCGGTCGCTTTGTGATTACAATAAGGCAATCATGCGAATTCATCGCGAAAAGGGTACGCTGTTAGAATACAACGGCGTATACTTGGCCGAAGGACCTTGGCCGGGCAAGGCGTACTTCGACGCTCTGCGACGAGCACGGAAGCGCAGCGCGAGTACGTATATCGATTATGGTTATACGCGACCCGACGTCGTGAGTTGTGGTCCGGTTCAACCGCCGAGCGATGTCGTGGCCCACGCCGCCGCCGTGAGAGATTCGGACGATTATTATGTGCCAACCGAGGCGGAGGAAATTCAAGCACCCGAGCTTAACAGCCCGTTGGGCAACCCGAATACTTTGCCCGATCCGAGCATAACATTGATAAAACGCTCATCGACGAAATCGGCCTTGTTTAGTCCGCGACTCTCGAAAGCCACGAGCGGCGTGCGTCGCGTCGGTGCCCAAACCACTGCCCGAACCAGTACCCAGACACCCCTGAAAAGCCACACGGATGAACCTAACACGCATCACACGACTGCTGACGCTGCTGCGTCATCTTCAGTCAGGAAGTGGCCACAACGCTCGTTCCCTGGCGCAGGTGTGCGGCGTTAGCCGGCGGACCATCTTTCGCGATCTGGAAGCATTGCGGATCGCCGGTATCCCACTCGAATTTGACGAAGAGCTCGAACGATACCACATTCCGACCACATTTTTATTGCCGCCCACCAATTTCTCGGGCGAAAAAGCGCTGGCGGTCATTGCCCTTTGTCACGAGCTAGGTGCATCCGGGCAATTACCCTATTACGAGGCGGCTCGCAGTGCGGCACTCAAGCTGGAAAGCAGCTTGCCCGCAAGTCTGCGTGACAATCTGCGTTTGCTTACCTGGGCGATTCGCATCAACTTAGGACAGGTCGTTGCCCAGGATGGTCAGAAGGGCATTTATCAACAATTGGTCGACGCCGCTGCCCGACGGCGAGCTGTACGGATACGCTATCAAAGCCTTACCGAATGGGAAGAGATCCGCACGAAGCTTTACCCATACCAGGTGATGTTTAGTCGACGTAGCTGGTACGTGACCGGCCGGTCGCCGTACCACCGAGCCACACGCACATTTAGCGTGGCTCGCGTGACACAACTGGAATCGCTGGAGGAACCTTTCAAAATTCCCCGCGGTTTCAGCATCGATCGTTATCGGCGAAACGCGTGGCACCTGATTCCCGAGCGTGGGCCGAACCGGCACGTGGTTGTTCGTTTTCAGAAAATGGTGGCTACAAATGTCGCGGAAGTAGCGTGGCACGCCAGTCAACGGACCGAGTTTCGCAAGGACGGGACGATGGATTTTCATGTCACGGTCTCGGGCCTTTCGGAAATCTCCTGGTGGATTCTTGGCTACGGAGACCAGGCCGAAGTTCTCGATCCGCCGGAATTGCGGAAAATGGTGGCCGAACATGCGCGGCGGATGCTCGCTACCTACCAGCGCCGCAAGACGTCATGACACCACCAACCGTCGAACTTTCGTGTGTGCATTGCTCCTGGCGCACTGTCAGCAGCGAGTACGAAACGATCAAGCGTCTTCGCTCGGTCGGCATGCTCCGCCATCAGGCCGAGCCGGACGAAGATCTCCTCGCCGAGCTCCTGCCGCTGGCCGCCGCCAGAATGACATGCCCGGCGTGCGGCGCAATCGGCCTGCAAACGGGCGATGGCGGCGATGGCGGCGATGCCGACGAGTGGTCCGAGAGCGGTTGGCACAATGCGGTGGCGTGTGAAATCTGTCGCCAGCCGATTCAGCCCGAACGACTTGAAGCCGTTCCGGGCGCCACGCGCTGTGCTGCCTGTCAGACCGAAGCCGAGGCGGGCCGCGAGCCGGAAGAGCTCGACTATTGCCCCAAGTGCGGTTCGCTAATGATGCTCCGCGTCGGCAATGCGGGCGGTGTCACCCGCTACAAACTGTTTTGCACCGGATCGCCGCCCTGCCGCTTGTAGCAACCGTCCGTCCACTACTCGACCGATACCAGCGTCCCGCTCGCCAGCCGATGCCGCCGCTCGGGCGTTTCGACCAGCAACATCCCTCGGTTGTCGATGCCTACGCAAATACCGCTCACTCGATTCGACCCAGCATTGATTGACTCAGCATCGATCGATCCGGTATCGACCTGAACGCGGCGTCCGTCGAGTGCGCACCGCCATCGCCACATGGCCGGCAATTCAACTCGGAAGCGACCGAGCTGTTCAAGTCGCCCTTCGAGCGCCGTGAGTAATTGGTGCAACACGTCGGTCCGATCCCACGCATAGCCTGCCACGTCGCACAACGCTGTGCCCGTCGAGCGCAGCCCCGTCTCGTGTAACTCAGCAGGCGCGTGTTGCCACGAGTTATTCACGTTGAGCCCCACGCCGAGCACGGCTCGCTTAGGCTTCACGTTGGGCACTTCGATCAGGATGCCGCAAATCTTTCGCCCGCCGATCACCACATCGTTGGGCCACTTAATCTGCCACGTTTCGGCCGGGCACAGGTTGCTTAGCACATCGCACACCGCCACGGCTGTGGTCAATGACAGTTGCGGCAATTGCCAATCGGCGATATCCCACCGCGCGGGCTCGATAACCAGCGAGAACGTCAACGCGCCCGGGCCGGCCCACCAGCGATGGCTGCCACGACCGCGACCGGCTGTTTGCCGCTCGGTAAGGACCAGCGCCGGCATGGCCGCGTCGGAGCCTGCCGCCAGCTTGAGCGCCACGTCGCTGGTCGAACCCATACTCTTTTGATACTCGACATGCCCAACGACCGGATGGTTGCCGAGTCGTATTCGATCCAACGGCGGCGGCTCGTCGCGTGACACAGATCGGTATCCTAACTAGGAAGCACCCCGGCTGCTAAAGAAGATTTGTTAGTTGCCGGTTGATGGTGACGCAGCAGCCGGGGTGCTGAAATCACGTAAGCGCGAATTAGCCGATGATTGTACTCCGCACGCCGCTCGGCGGGCAGGTATCCATCTGGAGCCAGGACGCCGCTGTCAGGTATATTGGTGTCGCGGTTCGATCGCATCACTGCCAAAGAGCTAGTCGCTTCAAGCCCGTTATCCAAAAAAGGAGTTTACAAAATGAGCGAAACGCCCAAACGGATTGTACTGACCGGCGTCAGCCGAGGGCTGGGCCGCGCACTGGTCGACCGGTTCATCGACGAGGGGCACACCGTCTTCGGCGCTGCCCGGTCCGCCGAAGCGATCCATCTTCTTCGTTCGCAGTACGGTGCTCCACACGGTTTCGTGGTTCTCGATGTGACCGACGATGCCCAGGTCGGTCGTTGGGCCAACGACGTTCTGGCCGCGGCCGGGCCGCCCGATCTGTTGCTGAACAACGCGGGCATGATCAACGCCAACGCGCCGCTCTGGCAGGTACCGGCCAACGAGTTCTCGCAGGTGATCGACACCAACATCAAAGGTGTGGCCAATGTGATCCGCCATTTTGTGCCGGCGATGGTCGAGCACGGCAGCGGGGTCATCGTAAATTTCAGCAGCGGCTGGGGTCGCACCGTAGCGCCGAATGTGGCGCCCTATTGTGCCACGAAGTGGGCCATGGAGGGACTCAGCCGGGCACTGGCCGAGGAACTGCCTGAGGGGCTGGCCGCCGTGCCGCTGGATCCGGGCATCATCAACACCGATATGCTGGCCAGCGCGTTTGGCGACGACTCCGGTAAGTTTCCCGACGCCGAGACTTGGTCGAAGATCGCCGCGGCGTATCTACTGCAGCTCGGCCCAGCCGACAACGGCGAGCCGCGTGCGGTGCCAAAGCCCTCGTGATTTTGGGCGGATTATCGCAAGTCATTGTCGGCACCGGTGTTAGGCTGTCTCAACCACGTAATCAAATGCACCCGCCGAGGATAAAAGACAGAAATAGCTAGATTATGTATAGGTCTATCCGGCGTTTGGCTGCGGAAATGAAAAAATTAGCGATTTGAGCCCAGTAGGAAAGTGACAATTTTATTTCAAAGAAAGTCTGGACTCGCGCCGAGAAGATTGGTAAGATCAATATCAGTAGACGTTGGTAAGATCAATATCAGCACAGGAGGCAAACAGGGGACTAGCGGTCGAGTTGTTTATAACGGGTAGTCTTCGGGCTACAAACGTCTGTATCATTTCTTTTTTCATTGCGTCTTTGCGATTCGGCCTCTTCTCTGTTCCGGCCCCGTCGTCTCACCCTTGGGTGAGCGGCGGGGTTTTTTCGTTGGTAACCGCTGATGGGAATTTTTTAGCCACGGATTGAACACGGATAAAACAAGGTGACATTTCAGCCGTCTGAAAAAGAACAGTCACAAAAGGCACGAAACACGGAAAAGATCAACGCAGAGTCCGCAGAGAAAACGCAGAGTAGATATTGATAAGAAAACTACCAACAAGAAAAAACCTTTCTCTGCGCATCTCTGCGTTTATTCTTCCGATCGTGTTAAAAAGGGTGACCGGCACCCTCATCGGTTCTTGTTTCTCGGGTTTTGCGTGATTGTTCAGAAGCCGCAAACCATGTCGCCCACATGTTGGCAATTTGAAGCACAGCAGGCTCGCCTCGCACTGGGTGAGCTATCCGCGTCGATCGATGCGGCGAGACCGGAGCAGGGACTCGTCGGCCTGACGCTCGGCAACCGAGCCGTGAATGGTCAATTGCTTGGCGTGTGCTTTCTGCCCAACAATAGAAAACACGACGATGGGCAACACGAAGTATCGTTGGTTGACGCCTACTCGCGCGTTGCGGACTTCGTGGCAACTTATGCGCAAACGGAAACTCGGCCCTACCGATCGCAGGTCTATTGGCGAGCTCACGAGCGGTCGGGCGAACCCAGCGCCGTGGCGGCGCTTGATCTGCTTATCTCAGTACAAACCGATTTGCTCGATAGCCATCCGGAAGTTCACGTCACCAGCACACTGCCGGCCTCCGAGGTCTGGCGGTTGGACAGCTCGGGCACGTTTGCACCGCTGGAAGTTGGTTCTCCACAGCCGACGTCCTTATCGCGGACCGACGGTCTCGGCTGCGTTCTACTGCGTCTTGCGGACACAGATCGTAACGGCTCACCTAGTAACGGGCCGCCGCTCAGCTATGTCGAGATGATTCATCCGACCGACTTTAGCGAGTTAATCATGAAAATGACCGAAGACAACCGCTTGCAAACAGAGTACACGCTGCTGGCCGACTTTCTGGAGAAGGGCGTGATTCGTCGCGCTCGGCTGCGGGGCGTGTTGCTCGAGCGGAGCGGCGACCTCGAGGCGGCGGCCGACTGGTACCAGTCGCTGGTGAGCGCCGAGCTGCCCTTGGCGACATA
>CAUYYY010000010.1:0-15194 GCA_963577165.1 Planctomycetota bacterium
CCACCGTTTTCGGGTTGTTGAGGCCATGCAAGTTTTGACCTTGCCAATCGTCTGGAATGGTACAAGGAAACTCCTAGCAGAGTTTGCCGATAATGTACGGATAGGGATAATTGTCGATGTAGTTAACAAACGAAGGAAACGGGATGTAGCGGCGAAAACGCTCCTTGCTGTCATCCCCGAGCGTCAGGTCGTGCGGCAGATTCGCATCGCCGGGCGTGAACAAACACATCACCGAAGTACTCGCCTGCAAGAAATGTCCTTTGTCCGTCGTTCGGTTGATGATTTCCATATACGCCCGTGGGCTGGGCGAGTTGAGCGAATCCATGCAAGGAAAACGGAAAGCGACCGGGCTGTTATTCGGAATGGAAAACATGAGATCAACGCAACGATCATATGTGCTCTTTGCCTTTTGGAAATCGTTGTCTTTCAAGCAAGGACAGGGATGATCGATCGTGTGTGTTTCAATCGAAAGCCCTTCTTTCAACCATGTCTGCAATTGCGGGTGCTGGGGATCGACGGAACACGTCATGATACTGACCGGAGCGCGGCCATCGATCTCTTCTAACCGCTGCAAAATTGGCCGCAGGAAGGCCTCGTAGCGGGCCGGGTTTCTCATGTCGTCGATCCCCAAGGTAACGACCGCGTCAACACCTTCCTCGCCAATCCACTGTGGCGTAATGAGCTTTGGAAAGTCGGTTCCGGGATAGTACGGATTGCAAAAGTCATCCAGGTACGTTAACGGCATGTTTTGGCAATAAGCCTTCTCGTTGGCGGCTACGAACATGACGACGACGAGCAATGAAGCGATGGTTCGGCACATGTTGGACCCCGTTGCTTTCAGAACGGCCAGTGATGGTTACCGCAAAGATCGATTATTCACGGAAACGCGGGCGAGAGCACAAGATAGGCAGATCGGCAGTATAATCCGTCGGCAGGCAAATCGGTACCCATTTTGTTACACTCGACGTTAGCAGTTCGAACAAGGTATACTGGCAGGTCGGTGAAATGCAAGGACGTTTCACATAAGGAGAGCACGTCATGCTTCGAATGCTCCAAGGTACCGTAGCCGTCTTGGGCCGATTGATGTTGTGCGCCATCTTTCTCATGGCCGCTGTGGGAAACAAGATCCCGAACTTCGAACAAGTCGCCGGATATATGGCAGATGCCGACGTTCCCCAGCCCAAGGTCCTACTTGCCGGGGCGATCGTGTTTTTGATCGTGGGCAGTCTTTCGATTATCTTCGGCTATCGGGCGCGGTTCGGCGCGTTGTTGTTGCTGGTCTTCTTGGGTTTGGCCAGTTACTACTTTCACAACTTTTGGGCGTACGAAGTGGGAGACCCGCAGCACCAACAGCAAATGATCCACTTCCTGAAAAACCTTGGCCTGATGGGCGCTATGCTGCTGATCATTGCCAACGGCGCCGGACCGTGCAGCCTCGACGGCCGAAAGTGTTGTCGGCGCGACACCGAGCCGGCTGAGCCCGTTGATTGACCCGGTTTAGAGCAACTTTCGAATTACCGCGCAGGCCAAACTGCGAAAGCAACTGCTGATATACCAGCCCAGCATGACAAGCATGTCTGTGCGACTCGCACTAGGCGATATCGGTTACGCGCCCCGACGCTCGAATATCGTCACTCCGTCAACTTCGGCGGTTCCTTGCCGAACTTGGCTTGGTAGAGTTTGTCGAATTTCTCAGCGCGCGAGGGATCGCACTGGAAGCATTGCGATTCGGCGCGGTTATGTTCTTCGCACCAGTCGCCCTTGGCCTTGCACTCTTTGGCGGCTTTAGCGCTGCACAGGCTGCACACCTCTTCCGGTACGCCGTGTTCGATGCACCACCAGCCGCTGTGATCGTCGTGGGATACATCGGTGCCGTCTGCCGACTCTCCACGATCGGCCGCTTGTTGGCCGCATCCGCCTGCGAATAGCGTGGTCATAGCAAGCATCAAAAAGATTACACCGGACTTGATAATCGTCGCTTTCATCGTTTTCTCCTTAAAGTAAACATCTCGAAAAGTGAGGAACTGTGACACTCGTTAGAAAGCACCCCGGCTGCTATCTAGCGTCTCTCCAGCATCCGTATCTGTCTCAAGTAGCCGGGGTGTTGGTAGGTTATTTTGTCGCTGTCGCACAGGACCGGCAAAAACCATATAAAGCACACGGAGCACCAGGAGCGACATAATCGTCGCGCTGATCACGCCACCAATCACAACGGTAGCCAGCGGTCGCTGCACTTCCGCGCCCATGCCCGTATTGAGTGCCATCGGTAGAAAACCAAGAGCGGCCACCAGCGTGGTCATCAGAACTGGCCGCAGCCGTGTTAGTGCCGCCTGCTGGACCGCCTCCTCCAGACCTAGCCCTCGATAGCGTAGTTGACGAATCGTGGAAACCAGGAGCATGTCGTCCAACACGGCCACGCCGGAGAGCGCCACAAAACCAATCGCGGCGGAGATCGAAAACGGCATGTCCCGAACCCACAGGGCGACGATGCCACCGGTCCAGGCAAACGGCACGCTGGTGAAGACACGAATCGCATCGATCACATTGTTGTAAGTCATATACAAAAGGCCGAAGATGAGCACGAGCACTATGGGCACCACGACCATCAAACGCCGTCGGGCGCTGATCAGGTTTTCAAATTGTCCGCCCCACTCAAGGTGATAACGACCCGGCGGCAGCTTCACTTGTTCACCGATGCGACGCTGCGCCTCGGCCACGAAGCTGCCCATGTCGCGACCACGAATGTTCGACGAGATATTAATCCGTCGGTACCCCCATTCGCGGGTAATCGTGGACGGACCTTCTACCAAGGTAATGTCGGCCAACCGCGAGAGCGGAATTCGCTGCCCCGACGCCGTCGAGAGCTGGATCGCGCCGATCGTTTCCGGGCTGGCGCGAATTCTCTCCGGCAAGCGAGCCACGAGCGGAAAGCGAAGTTGGCCTTCAAACACTTCGCCCAGTTTGTAGCTGCCCAGGGACTGAATCAGGTCGAGCACTTGCTTTGCCGAGACACCGTAGCGGGCGATCTCATCTTGTTTCACCTTGATCTGCAAAACTCCCTGGCCCGTAATTTGTTCCACCGCAACGTCCGCGCTGCCCTCGATCGAACGCAGCACCTTCTCGATCTCTTCCGCCTTGTCTACCAAGACATCAAAGTCATCGCCGAAAAGCTTCACGGCGACGTCCGACCGCACCCCGCTGATCATTTCATTCAGCCGCATCTCGATCGGCTGTGTCATGGAGATGCGCTGGCCCGGCATATCGCGCAATATGTGCTGGATCAGAACGACGAGTTCGTCCTGCGTGGTGGCCCGCTTCCACTGATCGCGAGGTGTGAGCGTGATGAAGATATCGGTCAACTCGGTGCCCATCGGATCGGTGGCCACTTCGGCGCTGCCGATTCGGCTCCAAACATGTTCCACCTCGTCGGGGAAGTTTTCGAGGACCGCTCGCTCGATTTGCGTGTTGTAGCGGACCGATTCTTGTATATCCGTACCAGCCAGTCGAACGACGTTGATGGCGATCGCTCCTTCAGACAATTTCGGGACAAATTCGCTGCCGAGATTGGGTGCGATCATGCCGAAGGCAACCACGAGTGTGCAAAGAGCGAAGCCAATGATGGCGAACTTGCGGTGCATCGTGAAGCGCAAAACCGGCTCGTACATCCGTTTGATAACGCGGATCAACAGCGGCTCGCGGTCTTCGATCTTTTTTGGCAAGACAAAGCTGGCGAGAACCGGCATCAAGGTGAGCGAAAGAACCATCGATCCGGCCAAAGCGAAGATCACGGTCAGCGCCATCGGACGGAAGAGTTTTCCCTCGACTCCTTCGAGCGTAAGGATCGGCAGGTAAACAATCATGATGATCAGTTCGCCGAACATGGTCGGCTTGCGGACTTCGACAGCCGCGTCACGCATGACGCGCAGCTTCGTGCTGCCCCGCGGGATGCCATGGGAAAGGTGGCGCACGCAGTTTTCCACCATGACCACCGAGCTATCCACGACCAAGCCAAAGTCGATGGCTCCGAGGCTAAGCAGACTGGCGGCAATCCCAAATTGCAACATGCCGGAAAAAGCGAAAAGCATCGATAAGGGAATCGCCAATGCCACAATCAGCCCGGCTCGCAGGTTACCGAGGAATAAGAACAAAACGGCAATGACGAGTAGACCACCCTCAAACAAATTCTTCTGTACCGTATCGAGGACATGGTCCACCAACTCGGTACGGTCGTAGACCGTCACGACTTCGACTTCCGGAGGCAGCGACGCCTTGATATCCTTCATTTTCTCCTTCAGCGCACGGGTTACCTCGTGACTGTTTTCGCCCATCAGCATGAAACCGAGCCCGTAGACGACCTCTCCCCGACCGTCGGCCGTGACCGCGCCGCGGCGGATTTCATGACCGATCTGCACCTCGGCTACATCACGCACGCGGATCGGCACGCCCTCTTTCGCTTTAATAACAATGTTCTCGATCTGCTGGATGTTCACGGTGCGACCCTGACCGTGGATGAGCAGCATCCGGCTGTTCTGAGAAATATTTCCCCCGCCAACATTTCGGTTGTTCGACTTGACGGCCCCGACCACTTCGTCAAATGTCAGTCCGTATTGAATGACGCGGTCCGGATCGATTCGGACTTGAAACTGTTTTTCGTATCCACCCCAACTGTTGACCTCCGCGGTGCCAGAGACGGTACGCAGCTGAGGCCGGATCACCCAGTCGTGGATCGTGCGCAGTTCGGTGAGCTTTTCGACCTGCCGCTCTTTCGAGAGCGATGAGATATCAACACCTTTAAGCCGCACGACATAGTGAAAGACTTCGCCCAGGCCAGTAGAGACCGGACCCATCTTCGGCCGCTCAATCCCCTCGGGCAATTCCACTGTCGAGAGCCGCTCGTTGATGAGCTGGCGCGCGAAATAGATGTCCGTGTCGTCTTCGAAGGTGACAACAACCTGCGAGAGCCCAAATTTGGATATGGAACGAAGTTTTTCCAGATTGGGCAGACCGCTGATCACTTGCTCGATGGGGAACGTGATCTGCAGCTCCACTTCCTCCGGAGAGAGCGCGGGCGCGGTGGTGTTAATCTGCACCATCACCGGCGTCGTATCAGGGAACGCATCGACGTCGAGATATTGCAGCGAGATCGCCCCGACGCCTATGACGACGGCAACCACGATCAGCACAAACAGACGATTGCGCAGCGAGAAGTCGATAATCCAGTTCAGCATATCCGTTTTCCTACTGGCCCTCCGCTCTCCGCTCTCAACAGCCCGACCGGGCTGATCATTGCTCGCACAGTCAGCCAGCGCCCAGGTTGCCTTTGAGCAACTCAGCTCGTAAAACGTCGCTTCCCAGGGTGACTACGACTTCTCCCGGCAGCAATCCCGCAATCACTTCCGTGATGCCACCGTGGGTCACGCCAGGCCGTACCATTCGCGTATGGAAAACCGTGTACGAGCCTTTTTTGAAATAATCCTTGTCACGTACGAAGGCAACATGGCAACAACCTTCCCAGTGGATGGCTTCGACCGGAGCGACGATTGCATCCTGCTCTTCGCGTAGTACAATTTGGCCCGCCCCAAAGCTTTCGTTCCGCAAGCGACGGTCGGCATTGGGAAGCTCCGCTCGCACTTTCACGGTGCGCGTTTCAGGATCGACCTCTGTACTGATCCAGGTAGCGGTGCCGGCGTGGTTATCTGCACTGCCGTCCGGATGAAAAAATACCCGCTGCCCCAGCCTCACGTACTCCGCATCCTCAAGTCGCACATCGAGCAACAGCCACATCTCGCTCGTATCGACGACCGTGAGCAACGTCTCGGATCGGTCAATGACCTCGCCGGCGACCACATCGCGCGTCACGACAATGCCATCTCGATGAGCGATCACGGGAATGAGATTGGTCGTTGTCTGACGTGCATCGAGCTGCGCCGTGATACCCGATGAGAGACCAAGAAACTGAATCCGCCGTGAAAGTTGATCTGCTGTTTGATCGCGAACGTCGGCCCGCGAGATGGGCAGCCCAAGATTGACCAAGGCTTGGATCGCTTTGTGGACTGCGATTTCGGCCGCCGCCTGAGCCGTCTCGGCTTCCAACAGGCGACGCCCCGGAACGACCCCTTCCAAATGGGCCAAACGCCGATAGGTCTTGGTCTGTAAGTCAAGTTGAGTGACCGCTTGGAGAAGTTCGGCCTTGGCGCGACCGACCTCTGCCGCATCGACCAGAGCGACGACTTCGCCTGTCTGCACACTTTCACCGACACTTTTATCGACTCGCCATACCGTTCCCGCGGTCCGCGATGAGAGCCGTGCGACACGCGTTGGGTCGTAGGCGATTTCCCCAGTGGCGAATACCGCTTCGACAATCGGCGCGCGATCCACCAGCGCGATGTCGATTCCAACCTTGTCAACCGCCTCGCGCGAAGCAAATTGGATTCTGCGAAGGTGCAATTGACAAGCCGGATCGTTCTTCGGCCGCTGTTTGAGAGCCAGCGCTCGACGGGCGCGGTCCAAGTCCGCCGGAGAAATTTGCGGCGGTTCTGACAATTGAGCCATTTCCCCGTGGTGCCATGGGCACTCGGCAACTCCGTGCTCCTTGCACCAGCCATGCAACTTGCCCTTGGGCATCAGGCTCGCGTCACATGCCACGCAGATCGATTCGGGCACACCATGCTCGATGCACCAATCTTGGTCGGCGAGAAGCACGCTGCCTGTGAGTTGTGAAAACTTGGGAATCTTCCAGCCCGTGTGATGTCCGAAGTAGCCAAGCCCTGCTAGCGCCGCTAGGACGAGAACCGTTGGTGCGGCGCGACGAAGCCTCCTCCAAAGAAAGCTCACTCGATCCGTGCGACCAGCTTCTTCTTGAAACATTTCGGGATTTGCCTCGTGGGATTCTGGGAGAGACGGACCGTCTCGCTTACCATCGGCAATTGATTGACTCATGGTTCCAACCTGTTTTCGTTCTACCTACGCAAACAAACGCGGGGCATCGATATTAGCCAATTCACAGGATACAAAGTACCGGCACCCCGGCTGCTTCAAACAGATAAGTGTGTTGGAAAGTCGCTCCGGAAAGCAGCCGGGGTGTTGAACACGGGCACTGCTCAACCAGCAACTGCTTGGCCCCGAAGGGATGCGATCAGAGCAATCGTGAAGAGATGATCGCGCGAACATCTTGCCCGGAACTCAATGGCGGGAAATGAGAAACAGCCGAATGCGATCCGTCCGCGCCACCCGTCAAATCGCGATGGCAAACAACCGGATACAGAATATCGGCCGCGAAGTACCAAAGCGAGTTGCAGTGCAAGTCCATGTCAGTTGCCCGCGAGGGGGCCTGCACGACCGCTCCCTTACATGCACAGTTCTGCCGCCCGCTCTCTGGAGCACCGTCACTTGGATACTGTTCACTTGGATGCTGCTGGCAAGGCGAGCAACACGCACACACAACTGCGCACATATCTGCAACCCCTGCCTCTGTTTTTTGGTGCAAGCAGACAAAGGGACAGCCCAGCAACAAAGCGATCAGCAAATGGGTGATGATGCGTGCGGTCATAGAAGGCTGCCAGCAGCGTAATGTACCTGACTGACTAACCCTACGTCCGGTCGCCGCAGTCGTCAAGATGGATTGGCCTACTCATTTACCTGCCATCAACGATCACGGCCAGCAACGCCTCGTCTCAAATGGCGTTCAACTCGGAAGTAAACTGCTCTGGCACCGCATCTCCGTCGTCTAACAGAGCGTCTGATGTGGCGTCCGTTACGCGCTTGTCACTTGGCGAGCTGCGGTCGGTTCGCGCCGACGGCCCAAGCAACAAGGCACTGTTGTGAATAGATTCATCGCGAATGAATTCGTCGAGAACGAATTCATCAACTGAAGATGAATCCGCCGCCGCGTTGGGTGCCACTGCTGGCTCGCCCAGCAACTGGGTGGCACTGCTGGCCCGCCACGGCGGATCAGTGACTTGTCCAGCAGTGTATTGAGTGTCACTGCGTGCCGTAGCCGTGCCGCCAAACAAGGCAGGTAACGCCTCGATGTCGCCCGTGTCGAACGTCCCGCTGCCGTCAATGTCGCCCGTGATATCGGCATTGACGCCGTACATTTGTGCGTCATATGCTGCGCGGTCTACGAGCGCCTGAATGAACGGAGCCACATCGCCCAGGTTGACCAATCCGTTGCCATTCATGTCGCCCAGGGCGACGAACTCGATGGCCCCGATGTCGGGGGCCATCCCAAGAAAGCCGTCTGTGTAGCCTGGCAAATGCGTACCCGCGTCGATCAAAGCAGAGCCCGCCTTCGGGGTGAAATCCAGGTTTGCAGGATCGACGAGCTCCGTGCTGCCATCCGCGCCGGTGAAGTTCGTGCCGACGCTCGTGCTCGCGACATAGGGTGCCCCATTCCATTGACTCGTAATTTCTAGAGCGATGTTGTTGTAGACCTCGCTGTTTGCGTTAATGTCGCCTGGTTGGCCACCGTCGACCATGATGATGGCGCCAACGTTGCCGAGCGCGCCGCCAACGTTCAAAACCGTGTTGTTGTAGACGCGGTGATCGTCGCCTTTAAGCAGAATCCCGGTGCCTCCCACATTCGACACCACATTGTTGTGAATGTTGATCGGCTCGCCTCCGTCATCAACGCGGAAACCGATGCCGTAGCCGAAGGTTGCAGTCGGATTATTGACATAAGGTACAATGTCGTGCACCCAATTGTAGCGCACCGTGGTATTTGCGTTGTCGACGCCCGCCGTGTAGACCGCCGTAGAGTCCTGAAAACCCAGCAGGCTGGCTCTATCGACTTCGTTGTACTCTATCAGTCCGTTAGATGTTGCATAAAATACCGATCGCTCCGACATTTCTGACCGTGTTGTTCCTCGCCACGAAGCCGTCGGCGTCTCCTCGCCAATGAAAAGGCGCCATCCCAATACCCGGGTTGTTATGGTCGCCAAACCAGCTTGCGTTCTCAACCAAAGAATTCTCGATCACGCTGTTTGTGTCCGCTTCGTTAAACTCCGAAGTCACCATGAAACCGAAGTTGGAAGCATATCGCGACTTGGAATTTGCAATTTTCAAATTGGAGCCGGAAATTGCCGTGCCGACGTCCTGCCAGTCCTCGTCGTTTTCCCTGAGATGCAGCGAGAAGGAAGGGTAATCTAATTCTAGATCGTCAAAAATTGAGCCATCACCTCTCTGAAACCGTGCAGTGGTACCGAAGAAATCCAGGCCTTTCAGCTCAATGTAATCGAAACCGTCGGTGTAGAACCCGTAAGTCCGCTGCTTCACACGCACGGTATGGTTAGCAGGCGAGGTGCCGTCTGTGGTGTAAAGATAGAGCTTGTCATTCGCTTCATCCAGCAGCCATTCCCCGGGCGCATCGAGGATATCCAGGACGACGCCGTTACCCCCCATCCCGAGGATGTAGTAGAAGTCATCATTCCACGGCTGGTTGAGACTGGGATTCTGCAGGCTCGCGGCGTAAGTGAAGGTGTTACTGCCGGCGCTGTCAAGAGCCAGACCGGTAAAAAGTTAAACGCGAAGCGGCCGCCGGTCGCCACCAAAAGGAAGCGGCTGCCGGTCGCCACCAAAAAAAGGAAGAGCCACGGATTGAACACGGGTAAAAAGAGAAAGAACCGCAGATGAACGCGGATAAACACAGATTTTCAAGTAGGGCTTGGGAGCGAGGAAAGGCTGATTATCAAGCGTAGTGATCGGTAACAAACTACCCTCGGAAACTTCGACCTTTATCTGCGTTGATCCGCGTCTATCTGCGGTTCCATTTGATCGGTCGCTCAGGGCACGCCTGGTTGCACTCGGACCACCCGACGGTCGATCGCTTGAGCTAAAATCGAGGATCAGGAGGATCAGTTCGATTACTGTGGCGAAAGTTTGTGGACAATTCCAATTTGACGGGTCAGGATCAGTCGGTACGCTTAAGCGCAAGAAACGCTTTCCTGGGAGGTAAATCTTGTGAAAACTTCCCATCTTCCGCCATGTAGATTCCCTATTCAGCCGATAGTATATTGTGTCAGCAACTACCCCATTTTCTTTCATCCGCACACTGGATAACACTTTATCCAATTTATGTGCTCAGCAAGAAGGACCTTGTCTCACATGTTGACCAACGCACGCCAGCTTCACAACCTGAAAGACTTGCGTAAATATGTCAACGAAACCCTTTGTGAAAGTGACCGGTTGGTGACGGACACTTTCCCAGTTACAGAACGGATTGTGACCCGCGGTGGACGGCCGTGCGGAATCTTCTTTTGCCTGCACGGACCGAGCAGCGTCAAGCTTACGGCCATTTGGGAGACCGATACGAACACGATCTTGTTCTACGGATCGAGCGGTGAGCGAACCCACAAAACCGAGTTAGAATCGGCACCGACGTTGGAGCCGTCGTCCGCTCAGCCGCCTGCTGAAAAGGACATTCGAGCTGCGGCTTCTTGAAGATGACAGCAACTTTGTTCGACTTTCGTATTTTTTCAACGAACGGGTTCGTGACGGCGGCATGTTGGGCTTGACCCGATCAGCCGCTTGGTAGTATACATACTTACACTAAATATCGAGTCCTATCATACACGGAGGTTTTTCGCATGCTCGTCCTGTCCCGCAAACAGTCCCAGCGTATCAAAGTCGGTGATTCGATCGTGGTGACCGTGGTGCGTCTTTCGGGCGACAAGGTTCGCCTGGGCATCGAAGCGCCCGACGACATGCTCGTTTTACGCGAAGAATTGGAGACGTTCCCGGCCAAACCGAACGCGACGGCCGCCGTTGGTTAGTGTGAGTCGCACACGAGTGTTTCGGCCGGCATATCTCCGCGAGCCGGTCCCCCTTTTTAGCCTGACAAGTTTCGCGCGTGCAAACGCCGCCGCGACTCGGTGAGCAGCGGCGGCGTTTGGCGGTGTGTTCGATTAGCTGTACAGTGCCGGCGGGCAGTCTGGTCACACGGGCGTATTCAGTCACGCGGGCGGACCGCACCCGTCAGGCCGCTGTAATCGGCGCGATCGTCTTCATGCCAGAGCGGCTCGCCCCGGAGCACACGATCGGCCATCACGTCGAGTTTCTCGCGAGACCCGGCCGCCGCCTGTGTCTTGTCAAAATCTGGGTCGACATACGGCACGAAATCCTCGTCGTGACCATACGTCAAGATCGCTTCAAAAACGTTCCGCAAGCCAGGCTTGGGTGGGCCGTTCCGAGGCGTTCGTGACGGCTTTTTCTTTTCTTTCTCCGACATCAACAAAAACTCCTGTCTCGCTTAGAGAGACGTTGAAAAACCGATGGCATGCCGCCACGCAAATCCCCACATCCTCCTGGGAAACTCTTGGCGAGTCGGATAGGCTGGGCTCCTTGGTCGCTGTCCGACGCAGCAGGGTTGGCGGGCAAAACGTAAGCACACTATTATTCCCGGTCCGCCACCAAAGTCAAGCATTTTTCCGCTTCGGGCCTCTTATTTTCCGAAACTGTGCGATTCCTTCGTCGGAGCCGTGGCGTGGCATGTGAAAGTCTATCGCCTACGTAAGCTTTTCCTCTCGGACGCCTCATTAATAATCAGTAGAAAGCACCCCGGCTGCTTTCCAACGAGAGTTTCCGGCACCTACGTCTGTCTGACGCAGCCGGGGTACTGGAACTCGGACGCCTTATTTCGGCCTGCCGGTCCCGCCCGAATGTCCCACGCGCGCCTGGTGACCGATATGCTACGCTGGCTGTCTACTTTTGCCCAGTCGATTCGATTTTCCGTTGCCCTGCTGCCCCACGGCCCATCCGATGAGCTGGATTCAACGAACCATGGCGCTGCCGCAATTTGAACGCGGCTTTCATCTGGTCACATCCGATGTCGTCGCTGCGCTGCCGGAACTCAGCAAGATCGAGGTCGGCCTGCTGCACGTCTTTATCCAGCACACGTCCGCATCGTTGTCGATCAACGAAAACGCGGACCCCGACGTGCCGCTCGATCTCGAGGCTTCGCTCTCGGCCATCGCGCCAGAGAGTTTTCCTTATCGTCATACGTGTGAAGGGCCAGACGATATGCCGGCCCACGTCAAGGCGTCGCTGCTGGGCAGCTCGTTGACGATCCCAATCACCCAGGGCCGGCTGGCGCTCGGCACATGGCAAGGGATCTATCTTTGCGAACACCGCGAGTTTGGCGGCCAGCGCCGGCTGGTACTCACGGTTAGTGGCGAGTAGCAAGTAGCCGCCCGCGCTAAGCCTTTCACGCAGAACGGGGCCGTCGCCGGAAGCTCCTTCCCCGCCACCCGTCGCAAACCTCTCACGCCGCCAGGTCGTCGAACCAACTGCCGATGAGCGTCGCTTGGTTGACGTAGCGATCGACGTGTGTCAACGCTTCCAGGCAGCGCTCTGCTCGATCGGCTTCCCGCGAAGGATCACCACCTGCGCCCGCGACCGTTCGCATCGATTGCCGGTAATGCTGCATAGCGAAGCCGATCACCTGCCGCAAACGGTGCCGTCGATCGATCGCCTCACGACCGATGTCGACGAACTGGCTGACCATTTGTGCTGTGCGAACACTATCGAGAACGGCTGCCGACAGGTTTCCGATCAATCGGTCACGAAACTCGCACAGTTCGCTTTCGGCCAACTCCGTGGCTCGTGCCAGGCTGCCCTCGGCCAGTTTCGCCAGGCGACGCGCTTCTTGTTCGTCGTCGATCACCTGCTGCTCGACCAACAGCTTGGCGAGCGTGTCGGTCGCTAGCGGCGCGAATCGTACGATCTGTGCCCGCGATCGAATCGTGGGCAACTGCCTCTGGAGACTGGTCCCAATCAGTATCAGCACGGCCCGGGGCGGTGGCTCTTCGAGCGTCTTGAGCAGGGCATTGGCCGATTCCAGACTCAGATCGTCGGCGTCGTCGATCACGGCGATCTTGCGACCACCTGCGAACGGCTTGAGCGAGATATCGTGACACAAACCTTGCTGCCTTCGGTGGTCGCAGTCGCCGATGAACAGATCGACCGGTATCGTGTTTTTGCCGGCCGGCTTGCTGATCGTGATCAAGTCGGGGTGGGTGCAAGCGGTAATCTGGATGCAAACATCGCACGTGCCGCACGGGTCAAGATCCGTTTCGCTGGCTGCCGGGCACAAGAGCGCCTGAGCCAACTTCAGGGCAAAGGTTCGTTTGCCGATGCCCGGCGGTCCGACGAACAGGTAGGTACTCGCCAGGCGGCCGCTCTTGAGCGTCTGGCGAAATCGCTCAACCACCCGATCGTGTCCATGAATGCCGTGCCACATGGGTTTTTCCGATAGACCCTATCAATTGCCTCGTTCCCAAGCTGGAGCTTGAGAACCAGTAAACTTATCACACGCTCCGCAGTTTTCAACGGCCCGTTGCAGACCAGCGGTTCGAGCCGCGAGACAAGGTCGCCGGGGTTGATCTGGTCCATGGGGCGCACTTCAGAGCAGCTTCCAATTTACCACGGCCGCCAAACTGTGAAGAAACTGATAGAATACCAGACCGGCGTAACCTTAATGTCCGTGCGACTCGCACTTCAGAGCAGGCGTATCGATGAAAACATTGCCACAAATCGCCGCCTGGTTGGCCGAGGCGCGGTCGGCCGTCGCCTTTACCGGGGCTGGAATCAGTACCGAGAGCGGCATCCCCGACTTTCGCTCGCCCGGAGGAATCTGGTCGCAATCGACGCCCGTCTACTACGACGAGTTTCTGGCCAGCGCGGACGCACGGTACGAGTACTGGCGACAGAAAGCGATCGCCCATCGCGACTTTGCCGACAGCGAGCCGAACGCCGGGCACCTCACGCTCGCCAAGTGGCAACAGGGCGGCCGGCTCCACGGAGTCATCACGCAGAACATCGACGGCCTGCATCAGATCGCTGGCAGTACGGACGTCGTCGAGTTGCACGGCACGGCCCGCGAAATCAGCTGTCTCGATTGCTCGGTTCGTTACGACGCCGGCCCGCTTGTCGCCAAGTTTCTCGAATGCGGCACGACTCCCGAATGTGCCGGATGCGGCGGTCGCTTGAAACACGCCACGATCTCGTTCGGCCAGTCGCTCGATCCCCGGGTGTTGGACCAAGCCGATCGATGGTGTCGCTCGGCGGACTTGTTTCTGGCCCTGGGCTCGTCGTTGGTGGTCGAACCGGCGGCCAGCCTGCCGCGATTGGCCAAAGCCCACGGCGCGCGGCTGGTGATCATCAATCGCGATCCGACCGACCAGGACACGTTGGCCGACGCAGTCGTGCATGAGTCGATCGGCGCGGCACTCACCGCGATCGACAAGCTGCTCTGAGACACGCTGCTCGCTGACGGGTAACTCGAAACCGGTCGACCGGCGTCGTTGCGTCGTTTGAACGGGCTGGTTGTTTGAAAAGGGCGTGGTTTTCGAGCGCGCCTTATAGGGGGGGCCCTAGTTGTGTTTGGTAATGGGCGTATTCTCGAATAGTCGAACGTTTTGAATGCGGAAATCGGAAGGCGGAATGCGGAGAGGGGAAGGCGGAGTGCGGAATGTCTGACAGGCGAGCCGGATGCGTCATTCAGCGGCGAGCCGGATGCGTTAGATTCCGGGTACGAGGTGATTCGCCACGGAGTCATGGAGTACACGGAGGAAAAGGGATGGAACCGCAGATGGACGCAAATTAACGTCGATCGCTCGTAGGGTGGGCCGAGTTCCACGAGGCCCACGCGTATCGTTTCTTCAAGGAACGGCTAAAGATTCAACGCAGAGGACGCGGAGCAGCGCAAAGGAAGCGCAGAGTGTCGACGGCCAACGGCTAGCAGCTAACAGCCCGTAGCCAGCAGCTTTTTCGCTAAATTTTCAAAGACCGAAACGGCGTAGTATTTCATCGCCGGGAGCCATTGTAGCGAATCGTGGCAGAATTTCAAGGTTCAGAAATGGCAACCCCTAATACAGGGGGTGTAATGTGTAGTGAGGGGGGGATAGCTGCTGGCCGTTGGCTCTTGGCTCTCGGCTTCTTGCTACCCTGCTACGTCGGTATGTCACCGAGGGCACTTTGCAAACCGCCGTTTCCTGCGTCGGTCGTGAACACACCGCCGAACTTAACACGTTGCAATTTCCTGCGGCGGGCTTGTTTTTAGGTGGACCCCACCCATATCTTGTTCGATAGTTCGAGATTGTCTGTTGGTTGGACGATCGCGGGCAGGCCGATGTCGACAGACCCTGTTTCCGATTTTCTTCTGACATAACCATAACTACTTAAAACCGAAAGCTGGATTC
>CAUYYY010000011.1:0-14292 GCA_963577165.1 Planctomycetota bacterium
AATTAACATAGCCCAGGGTCGCTTAGCGCACCCTGGGTAACAGTTGTTTTTGTTCGAACTCATTTGGATACTGGAGACCCGAAGATGACTACCGGATCGCGTTTCGCCATGGCCACTCTCCTGCTGTTTGTGTTCTCCTCGTCGAGTCATGCCGAGAACGCGAAGCTTAAAGTGTTGATTATCGACGGACAGAATAATCACGATTGGAAGGCAACCACTCCCATCCTCAGGCGGGCGCTGGCGGATTGCGGTCGATTCACCGTCGACCGGGCAACAGCGCCTGGTCAAGGCAAGGATATGGCCGCGTTTCGTCCCGAGTTCGCGGCCTATGACGCGGTGGTTAGCAATTACAACGGCGATCCATGGTCGCAGGAGACAAAGCAGGCCTTTGTTGACTATGTTCAGAGCGGCGGCGGATTTGTACTTGTCCATGCGGCCGACAATGCTTTTCCGAACTGGTCTGAGTACAACACGATGATCGGCCTGGCCGGCTGGGGTGGTCGAGATGAACGGGCCGGACCGTATGTCTATTTCCAGAACGGAAAACTCGTACGCGACGATTCGCCAGGTCCGTGCGGTTATCATGGCCAGCAGCACGAGTTTCAAATCGTGGTTCGTGAAGCAAACCATCCGATCACCCAAGACATGCCGACGCGCTGGATGCACACCCAAGATGAGCTGTACGACCAGCTGCGAGGACCGGCCACTAAGATGACCGTGCTGGCGACCGCTTTTAGTGATCCTGCAAAAAGTGGCACCGGCCGCGATGAGCCGATTCTGTGGACCGTCGACTATGGCCGGGGACGCATCTTCCATACGGTTCTCGGGCACGCCGACTATTCGATGAACTGCATCGGTTTTATCACAACGCTACAGCGAGGTACTGAATGGGCAGCGACCGGGCAGGTGACGGTCGAGATTCCAGACAATTTTCCCGCGGCCGATAAAGTCAGTGTTGGCAAGTGACCTCGATACACTGCTGGACAAGTCGCTAGATCCGCCGTGGCGGGTTTGCCACAGCGAATCGGCCTACGGCGGACCAGCAGTGCCACCCGACGACAGCACCCAGTGGCTACGATGAATGTGTGTCGTTACCATAGAGCGTATGGAGCGGAATGAACTAGAACGATTGGTGGGGCAGTTGATGACCGGGCAGATGCCGGTCGAGCAATTCCTTGACCAGGTGCAGCGCCGGCGGACGGCCGACGTGGGCGATGCGCGGGTCGATCTTGATCGTCAGCGCCGCTGCGGATTTCCCGAGGTCGTTTATGGCGAAGGCAAGTCGGTCGAGGCGCTGATCAAAATCTTCGAGGCACTTCTGAGCGACGGTGTCGAAGTGCTCGCGACCCGGATTTCGGCGGACAAGGCGTCGGAGCTGCTGCCAACATTTCGCCAGGCCCGATATAACGACGTCGCGCGTTGCCTGCGGATCCCGACCGTCGATTCAACGCCAGTAGAATCCACGCGAGCCAGTTCGGGGCAGCATTCAACAGCCGGGCCGCCGCGGGTGGCGATTGTCACGGCCGGCACGGCCGACTTGCCCGTGGCTGAGGAGGCTCGCGAAACGTTAGATTGGATGGGTGTCGAGGTCGAGTTGATCTCGGATGTCGGTGTCGCCGGACCTCACCGTTTGCCCGAGCAAGTCGACCGATTGACCGATGTCGATGCGATTGTGGTCGTCGCCGGCATGGAGGGCGCGTTGCCGAGCATTGTCGGTGGCTATGTGGCCTGTCCGGTGTTCGGCGTGCCAACAAGCGTCGGCTATGGTGCGAGTTTTGGTGGCATCGCGCCGCTGCTTTCGATGCTCAATAGTTGCGCCGCGAACGTCGCGGTCGTGAACATCGACGCCGGCTTCAAGGCCGCGTACCTGGCCGGATTGATCGCCACGCGCGCAGCAACGGCGCGACAGACGGCAGAAGAAAAGGAACCGCAGATGGACGCGGATAAACGCAGATAAGATGAGTTTACGAATCGAAGATAACGCGACCGACCTGCCGTGCTTGGCGTCGCGGGCGGCCGAGAGCCACAAGGGCGATTTTGGACGTGCTCTGTTGGTGGGCGGTTCGCGCGGGATGGCCGGGGCGGTCGCATTGGCCGGGCTCGCCACACTGCGAGGCGGAGCGGGGCTGGTGAAGCTGGCCGTGCCACGCGGGATTCAAGAGACCGTAGCTTCGTTCGAGCCATCGTACATGACTGTCGCCCTGGCCGAGGACGCCGCGGGCCGCATCGCGGTGCAATCTACGGAATCGCTAGAGCCATTGTTACAAGAAGCGACCGCCGTGACATTGGGGCCCGGGCTGGGTCGCTCAGGCGATCTGACGCAACTGGTTGCCGAACTGTATCAGAACATTGGTCGGCCGCTGGTGCTCGACGCCGATGCGCTCAACGCCTTGGCCGAGCAGCGCGACGTTCTGCCGTCGCCCGGCGGGCCAAGGATTTTCACCCCGCACGTCGGCGAGTTCGTGCGGCTTGTTGGCGACGAAAGCACGAAAGAGACCCCAGCCGATGCGAGCCACCAAGCGGCGATCAAGCTGGCGCGGACGTGCGGTATCGTGCTCGTCTTAAAGGGGCATCGCACGCTGGTTACGGACGGAGAAAAAGCTTACCTCGGCGCGACGGGCAATCCGGGCATGGCGACCGGTGGGTCGGGCGATGTGCTGACGGGCGTGATCACTGCCCTGCTGTGCCAAGGTCTGCCGCCACTCCACGCGGCCCGGTTGGGCGTTCACGTGCATGGCACGGCCGGCGATATGGCGGTCGCAGAACTCGGCCAGGTGTCGATGATCGCCAGCGATCTTGTGCGGTTCTTGCCTGGAGCGTTTGGAAGAGCTGAGAGTTGAGAGCTAAGAGCCGAGAGCTGAGAGCTAAACGGTTTCATTTACGGGAATTTATAATCCGTGCAAGTCATCCGCGACCTTTCTGAATTGTCTGAGCGGGCACGTGGCGGTGCGGTGGCAATCGGTAATTTTGACGGCGTTCACTTGGGGCATGCGCGGATCGTGGAGCAACTTGTTCGGCGAGCGCGCGACGTGGACGGGCCGGCGGTGGTTTTTACGTTTGATCCGCATCCGGTGCGACTTTTGCGGCCCGAGCGGTGCCCGCCGCCGTTGACCTGGACCGAGCGAAAAGCCGAACTCTTGGTGGAACTGGGCGTCGACTCGATGGTTGCCTATCCGACCGACGAGGCGATGCTGCGGCTCTCACCACAAGAATTCTTTGAAACAATCGTGCTGGACCGTCTCGATGCGCGGGCGATGGTCGAAGGGCCGAACTTTTTTTTCGGACACGATCGAGCCGGCACGATCGGTGTGCTGCGTGGCCTGACCGACGAGGCGGGAATCACCCTGGACGTGGTCGAGCCGCATGTCGTGGAAGGCGAGTTCGTATCGAGTTCGCGGATTCGCGGTCTGATCGGTGAGGGTCGGGTGCAAGAAGCACGCGAGATGCTTACCCAGCCGTATCGAATTCGCGGCATGGTGACGCACGGCGCCGGACGGGGTGCGAAGATTGGTTTTCCCACCGCCAACGTACATGCTATCGATACGCTGCTGCCAGGCGAAGGCGTTTATGCCGGCCGTGCCTGGGTTGGAGAGAACACCTGGCCGGCTGCGATCAACATTGGCGCCAATCCGACGTTCGACGAGCAGCAGCACAAGGTCGAGGCGCACCTGATCGGATGGTCCGGTTCGCTCTACGGTCAGGTGTTGGAGCTTGACTTTTCGCAGCGACTGCGAGACATTCATCCTTTCGCGTCGGCCGAGGCGTTACAGACCCAGTTGGCGGAAGACGTAAAACAAACTCAACAGATCATTGCAAAGGGGACTACGGTTTGACGATTAATTGGCCACGGTTCGCCGAGATTGTGAACGCCGGAAAGCGGTTTGTGCTCACCAGTCATATGCGATCCGACTGCGACGCGGTGGGGAGCGAGCTGGCCATGGCGGCGATTCTTGAATCGCTAGGCAAAGAAGTCACGATCGTCAATGGCGAGGCGGTGCCGTCGCACATTGCGTTTATCGATCCCGAGCAGAAGGTAAAAGTATTGGACGACGATATTGATCTCGCAACCTGCGCTGCCGTCGATGTTGTCATGGTGCTCGATACGAGCGCATGGGTTCAGTTGGGGCCGATGGCTGAAGTGCTGCGGCAGACGTCGGCGACCAAGATCGTCGTCGATCATCACGTCAGCCAGGACGATCTGGGCGCGGAGTGCTTCAAGGATCCTCCGGCGGAAGCGACCGGACGGCTGGTGATCGAGGCGGCCGACGCATTGGGTGTCGCACTAACTCGGACGATGGCGACGCCGCTGTTTGCCGCGATCGCGACCGACACCGGCTGGTTTCGCTTTCCGTCCGTTGATGAGACAACCTTCGCCGCGGCAAAACGTCTCGTGGCGTCCGGCGCGCGACCGCACGAAATCTTTGCTCAACTCTACGAGCGGAACAGTCTCGAACGCTTGCGGCTGCGCGGGCGGATTCTGGAAAACATGGAAAGTGCATGTGAGGGCCGGCTCGTGTTTGGCCAGGTGACTCGAGCAGACTTTGAATCGACAGGCTCGCAGCCGACCGATACCGAGGACGTAATCAACCGGTTTTTGACGGTCTCGGGCAGCCAGGTTGCCGTGTTGATGCTCGAATTGCCGAGCGGAAAAATTAAAGTCAGTCTGCGAAGTCAGGACGAGACCGATGTGCGCCAGGTCGCCGAGCAATTTGGTGGCGGGGGCCATCGCGCGGCTTCGGGTGTGACGCTCGCAGGGCCACTCAGCAAGGCGAAGGAGCAAATCCTTGACGCTCTGCGCAGCGCCATGTCATAATCGTGTTCACGCAAAAGACTGTAGGGAATGCCCTCCGCGGCATTCTACGCGTGTGCCCGCCGCGGAACGGCACGGAGACACGTTCCCTACAGGGCCTACTGTTACGGAAGCTAGCAGATGACCAACACCGCGAAGACTCCCGTCACGAAAGCCGATGCCGGCGCTGGTCGGCGCTCATTTTTTGCGGCGATTATTGGCTTCATCATCGGCTTGGTACCGCTGGCGAGCGGTTTGGTCGTGTTTTTGTCACCCTTGCGGCGAAAGGGCCGTAGCGCAGAATTCGTTCCGATCGCCACGCTCGACGTGGTACCGGATGACGGTCTGCCGCACCGTTTTCCTGTCATCCAAGCGCGCGAAGATGCCTGGAATCGATATCCGCCGGCACCCATCGGCGCGGTGTACCTGGTGCGGCCGCCGGGCAGCGGTGTGCCGATCGCCTTTACGGCGACCTGTCCGCACGCCGGCTGCTTCATTGGCTACCGCGTGGGGGACGAAAAGTTTCAGTGCCCTTGCCACACCAGCGCGTTCCAATTCGATGGCCTGCGGATCGGCGGTAACCAAAGCGTCGCACCACGCGACATGGACCGGCTCGATGTCGAAGTCCGCCAAACGACCGCGGAGAGCGGGTTGAGCCTCGACAAGGTGTTCGTGAAATTTCAACGTTTCCAGACGGGTCGCCACGAAAAGACTCCGCTCGCATGAAGCAGCTTCTCGATTGGATTGGCAACCGCACGGGCGCTGGCGATCTTCTGCGCGCCGGACTGTACGAAAATATTCCCGGCGGTGCTCGCTGGCGCTATGTGTGGGGAAGCACGCTTGTGCTGACGTTTTTCACGCAGCTGATCACGGGCATGTTTCTGTGGATGGCGTATAGCCCGAGTACGCAGACTGCTTGGGAAAGTGTGTATTATATTGAACATCAGATGCAGGGCGGGTCGCTGCTGCGGGGCATCCATCATTTCACGGCGTCGGCGATGGTGGTGTTGCTGGCGTTGCACCTGATGCAGGTCGTGATCGACGGTGCTTATCGGGCTCCGCGAGAATTCAATTTTTGGATCGGTCTGATCCTGATGCTGCTCGTGCTGGGACTGGCGTTGACTGGCTACTTGCTGCCGTGGGATCAAAAGGGATTTTGGGCCACCAGCGTCGCGACGAATCTGACGGGGCTTGCGCCCGGCGGAGAGGCGGTACGGCAACTGGCGATTGGCGGAACGAATTACGGCCATCATACGTTGACACGGTTTTTCGCTCTCCATGCGGGCCTGCTGCCGGCGCTGTTAATGTTTTTCCTGGTACTGCATCTAGCCCTGTTTCGCCGTCATGGAATCACAGCGCACCGTGCGAAGGATCGTGCGGCCGCGACGTTATGGCCCGACCAAGCGTTGAAAGATGGTGTAGCATGCCTGGCGGTGTTGGCGGTCGTGGTTGGATTGGCTCTGTGGCAAAAGGCCGAGCTCGGTGCGCCGGCCGATCCGGCGAGTCCGTACGCCGCGGCACGGCCTGAGTGGTATTTTCTATTTCTGTTTCAGATGCTCAAGCATTTTACGGGCGCACAAGAGTTCATTGGCGCGATTTTCATTCCGGCGCTTGTCGTGCTGGTGCTGTTCTTAATGCCACTCGTCGGGCGTTGGCGACTCGGGCATCGATTCAACGCGGCGTTTTTGCTCACCCTGTTTGGCGCGGCCGGGTTCTTGACCTATCAGGCGCTGCATGAAGATTACTATGCAACGTGGCACAACGTGGAAGAGTCGCAACTGGCGGGCGACGAGAAGGCAATCCAGAGGCACCGAGATCGGCTGGCCGCCTCTCGCGATTTTCTCTCAGCGCGACACGAAGCCCGCCTCGAAGCGGAGCGTGCGATTGCGCTGGCGGGCTCGCCGCGCAAGATTCCGCCCACCGGCGCGCTGAGCATGTTGCGCGCGGACATCAAGGCCCAAGGCCGCCGGCTGTTCCGCGACCATTGCACACAGTGTCATGCGTTTAGCGGCACCGACACGAATCGAAACATGTACGTCGCTCGCCCGTCGGCGTCGAATCTGTACGGATTTGCAACGCGGCAATGGATCGCCGGACTGCTCGATCCGCAGCGGATCGACGGCGACCATTATTTTGGCCTCACGGCTCATAAAGACGGCGAGATGGTCGAGTGGGTGAAGGAGAATATCGGCGAGGTGGACGAGGAGGACCGGGCCGGCGTGATGGCCGAGGTTGAACTCGTGGCGGCAGCCTTGTCGGCCCAGGCAAAGCTCAAGGTCCAGGCAGAGCAGGACCAGCGGGATGCAGAGAAAATTGCCCAAGGTGAAGCACTGTTGAAAGACGACTTCGCTTGTATCGAGTGCCATCGCTTCGGTGGCGAAGGCGAACGGGAGGGGCCGGACCTGACCGGATACGGCTCTTGGGAGTGGCTTGTCGCGTTCATTTCGTCGCCCGAGCACGAGCGGTTTTATCCCGAGACGAACGATCGGATGCCCTCGTTTGCCGAGCATCTGGACCAGCCACAGCGAAACACGCTCACGCAGGAGCAAATCGGTATTCTCGCCGATTGGTTGCGCTCCGAGTGGTAGAAAAGCTGTTTGGGTGCCGGGGTCGGAGCCTACGGCGACGGCCCCGACGGCTGCATCTCGGGGCCGTCGCTTAGGCTCCGACCCTGCCACCCTGCTGCATTTTAGCCAGCTTGCCGCGATTTTCTTACGCAGCCCAAAAAGATCGCGAAATCGCTACAGTTTGACACGCCGAATGTCCGATCTCTCTGATCGCGGCGTAGTGCGCAGTGCCACCCGACATAGCCAGCAGCGACCGTTCTTCCTCTACTTTTGGACATTCCCGGATGTGGTGTACGACGTGCCAACAGGACGTGCCAGCTGTGACGGCAAAGAGTAGTGAGGGATTCACTTGCCCTCGCTGTGGGTCTACGTCTCGAGCGGATGCGCCGTCGGACGACGCCGCGGCGCTCCACGAGATTGCTGATCTTGGCGTTGATTTGGGCAGCGAGAAACTGTTTGGCAGCAAAGGGCGGGCTGCTTCGAATCCATTCGATTTCGGCCATGAGGATCTGGTCGCTGAACTCGAACGGGCAGCCCGACTGCTCAAGCGGCCGCCGATCTGGACCAGTGGCGAACAGGTCAGTGGTGATCGGGCCGCCACGCCGAGTCCGTCTGCCGGCTCGGGTCGATCCTGGGGCGAGCAGCCCGGGCCGGCGTCGACCGTTTTGCCCCCCGCCGACTCTCCTGGCGCGCGGCCGACAGCTCCGCTGAATCCTCCGCGGCGAATCTCCGCTCCGTTTGCCTGGCTGCTGGTGGCGCTTGGACAGGGTGCACTCAGTTGTGGCGTGGCCCTGTTGGTCTGGTCGCATTTCCTCGCTCGGCCCGATCTGTGGCAGCTTGGTTGGGCCATTGCACCCGGCGGTCTGTTTGCCATGGTGATCGGCTTGCTGTTTCGGCTCGAGCGTGTCTGGACGTATCAGCGAGCGACATGCGAACGGGTGATCGAGATGGATCGCGAACTTCGCGAGCTGGAGCAAACGACGCGACTGCTCAGCACGCAGGCCAGCCAACGTGCGGCGAGTCCGTCGCAGGCGTTTTATACTCATCTGGCCCACGGTGCGGCGCCGCACATACTGGTCTCCGATCTTCAAGGCCAGCTCGATCTGTTAGCCCAGCGGCTGGCTGCCGAGCGGAAGTAGTGACTGTAGGGAACGCCCTCCGTGGCGTTCCATTTCGCAACGTTGCCCTCCGTGGCGTTCTACGCATGTACCCGGGCGCGGAACGGCACGGAGGCACGTTTCCTACGTCAGCCCGAGCAGCTTGCGCAGCGCCGTCATGGCGATCTCGGCATAACTGAGTGGTGGGATCTGCCAGATGCGTGGGTTCATCAGTTCGACGGAGATGTGGCCCGCGTACTGAATGTTTTCGAGATGTTGCAGGACCGGCTCGAAGACGAAGTCGCCGTCGCCAGGCAGTACGCGATCGGCATCGGTGGCCAGCTCGCGCGGCGTGCCCGCCACGTCGCTCAGCTGCACATGCACCAGATTCTCGGCCGTGAGGCCCGTGAGGTCTTCCGGCTTACTCGGCCCCGTCTGGTAATGGAACATGTCGAAGCAGATGCCCAGGTGGTGGCTGCCGACCTGATCGACCAGCGTCAGGACGGTTTGCAGATTGTTGCAAAATAGGGCCGACGATTGGAATTCGATCGCTAGCCGGACGTCGTGTTGCTCGACCGCTTCGGCCGCTTGGCGCAGTAATGTCAGCAGCCGATCGAAGTCGTTCTGCGAATGGGACGACACGAGATCAGCCACGACGACCATCGTGCGCACGGCGAGCTGCTGACACAATTCGAGGCGTCGGGCCAGCAGATCCCACGCCTCGCGTCGGGCGTCGTCCCGAGCGACAAACAGGCCGCCCTGAAAGCTGGCCACCGGCGCTTCGATTTCGTGCGTCTCAAGGAGCCGTCGCACGTCGTCGACCGAATGCGACTCGAGGTACGTCTCAAGTTTGCCGAACCAGATTTCAATCGCCGGACATTTGGCGGCGGCGTAGTCTTCCAGGTCGGCCGCGAAGGGTGCGTTGAGCGTGGCAACTTGTGCGAGCGCCAGTTTCATTTTAGCCGTCCGGTGATCTCTTCCACACAGTCATCCACTTTGATCCGCCATTGCTCGAGCGTATTGCGATCGCGAACTGTCACCGTGTTGTCCTTGAGCGTGTCGCCGTCGATCGTGATGCAATAGGGCGTGCCCGCTTCATCCTGGCGACGGTAACGGCGGCCCACCGCGCCCTTCTCATCGTAAAAAGCGACCATGTGCTTTTTCAGTGCCCGATAAATATCACGGGCCACCTCCGACATCCCGTCTTTCTTGACCAACGGCAGAACCGCCACCTTGATCGGAGCGATTCGCGGATGAAACTTCATCACGGTGCGGGTTTTCATTTGGCCTTTTTCGTCGGGCGCTTCGTCTTCGGTGTAGGCTTCGCAAAGGAACGCCAACGCGGCGCGATCGGCGCCGGCGGACGGCTCGATAACGTGCGGCAGATATTTCTCGCCCGAGAGGTCGTCGCGGTAGCTCAGATCTCGACCGCTGCCCCGGTAGCGCGGCTTGCCATGCTCGTCCAATTCGACGGTCAAGGGATTCGTGTTCGGGTCGAGCTTGCCCTCCATGTGGCTGCGGAGATCGAAGTCGCCGCGGTGCGCGACGCCTTCGAGTTCGCCGAACTCGCCCTCGGGCAAGAACGGAAACGCATATTCGATGTCGGCCGTGCCGGTCGAATAGTGGCTCAGCTCTTCGGCGGCGTGGTCTCGCAGTTGCAGCCGGTCGCTGGCCAGTCCAAGATCAGTGTACCATTGAAAACGTCGATCGCGCCAGTATGGGTACCACTCGCGCGACGAATCGGGATGGCAGAAGAACTCGATTTCCATCTGTTCGAATTCGCGGCTGCGGAAGGTAAAGTTTCGCGGCGTGATTTCGTTGCGAAAACTTTTGCCGATTTGTGCGATGCCGAACGGCACCCGCACACGCGTGCTGTCGAGTACGTTCTTGAAATTGACGAAGATGCCCTGCGCCGTCTCGGGACGGAGGAAGACCTTGCTGCTATCATCGCGTACTGCGCCGGAATGAGACTCGAACATCAAGTTGAATTCGCGTGGCTCGCCAAGCGTGCCGAGCTGCTTGGCGTCGGGGCCAAGAACCTTTGACATATCAGGTTCGGAAACGTAAATCTCAACTGTCGTGCTCGGTGTAGAACTAGACTTATTCGAGTACTCCGTGGTTCTAGGCGCAAGTGCCGCCGCCTCTAGCAAAGATATCATCTCGCTGTGCCACTGAAGTCGATCAGCATCCTTGGCTCGAAGGTTGAAGAACTTGAGCGCACGCTGCTGGACGTCGCCTTGTTCCAGATCCGTTTCGGCGACGGTACTAACAAACACTCGCTGGCCCTTGCCTTCGACCCATCGGCCTCGCAACTGGTCAAATCGATAGCGATCATTGGTTTCGCGGCACTCGACCTTCATATCATGAAACAGGTCGTAGTGGCCCGAGCACTTCCAAACTTGCGGGTGCATGATGATCGAGCAGTCGAGCCCGGTCATTTCGTAGCTGGCCGGTGCGCCTGGCGCGATCGACAGCTCGTCGTGGCTGGTGACCATGTCGTGCCACCAGGCGTCCCTGACGTTCCGCTTGAGCTCGACGCCCAACGGGCCATAGTCCCAGAAGCCGTTGAGGCCGCCGTAGATTTCGCTCGATTGAAACAAGAACCCTCGCCGCTTGCAGAGCGAGACTATCTTTTCCATTTCCATGATGTGCAGATTAGTTCTGGGCTGAGAAGGAGTTGCGGATGGGTGGCACTGCTGGCTTGCCCAGCAGTGGACAGAGAGTACATGATTCACACTGCTGGACAAGCCAGCAGTGCCACCCGATACAACTAGCAGTGTATGCGGGAAGCCATGAAACGTCTACGGGAGGACGGTTCGCCTGGTCGCAGACTTCAGCACCCCGGCTGCTGTGTTACTACAGATTCTGTGGTCGTTTCATTAGCAGCCGGGGTGCTTCCCGATGCGGCCCTTTGCCATGTTGTAACACAGAGTTATAATCGCGGCATGTCCCTGACTGCCGTTCAAGAGACCGACAGCAAAGTCGACAAGTCGGACGCTCGCGTGCGCCGCATGTTCGGCGAGATCGCCGGGCGGTATGATTTTCTCAATCACCTGCTCTCGGCCGGGGTCGATAAGTATTGGCGCTGGCGAACCGTTCGCAAGGTGCCGCCGCAAGGTGAGCGGCCCGTGCTCGATCTGTGTACGGGCACCGGCGACCTGGCGATCGCCTTCTCGCGGGCCAGCCGGGGTCGAACGCCGATCGTCGCCTGCGATTTCTGTCACGAAATGCTCGTGCTCGGCGAGGCCAAGGGGCGGCAACATCGAGAGCGGCTCGGCAGCAACACGGCTGAAGGC
Organism: Planctomycetota bacterium; assembly: GCA_963577165.1. Taxonomy (GTDB): domain Bacteria; phylum Planctomycetota; class Planctomycetia; order Pirellulales; family CAUYYY01; genus CAUYYY01. The sequence goes on from CAUYYY010000011.1 coordinate 11,750, forward strand.
CAGATCACGTTTATCGAGGCGGACACGCAGCGGCTGCCGCTGTCGGCTGACCATTTTCAAATTGTCTCGGTGGCGTTCGGACTGCGGAACGTTAGCGACACCGATCGCGGACTCGCGGAGATGGTCCGCGTCTGTGCCGCCGGTGGCAAGGTGGCCGTGCTGGAGTTTTCCATGCCCCACTGGCAACCTTTTCGGGCCGTCTATGGTTGGTACTTTCGCAATGTGCTGCCACGGATCGGTCAACTGCTGTCTGGAAACCGTTCGCAGGCGTACCGTTATCTGCCGGAGAGTGTCGGAGAGTTTCCCTCAGGCGAGGCATTGGCCGAGCGGATGCGACAAGCCGGACTGATCGAGATCGAAATCTATCCAATGACCCTAGGCGTGGCGACACTGTATCTGGGAACGAAAAGAGCGTAGGATCGTCCGATAAACAACAACGCGATTTCAGTACTTCGTGATGAACGACAAGAACATTGTCTTGGGGATTACCGGTGCGAGCGGGGCCGTCTATGCGGTGCGGCTGCTGGAGATATTGGTCGCGGCCGGCTACAACGTGCATTTGTCGATCAGCCCCTCGGGCCGCGATGTGATTCGTCAAGAACTGGACCGGACGATCGATCTGGAAAGCTTTCAGGCGAGCGATCTTTCAGAAATCAAAGGGGCCAGCGGCAGCATTCATTACCATCACTATCAGGACTTTTTTGCTCCGATTGCCAGCGGCTCGTTTTTGACCCGAGGGATGGTGATCTGTCCTTGCAGCGGTGCGACGCTCAGCAGCGTGGCCAGCGCCGCGTCGACCAATCTGATCCATCGTGCGGCGGAGGTCCATCTGAAGGAGCGACGCAGGCTGGTGCTGGTGCCGCGTGAGACGCCTCTCTCGCTGCCGCAATTGGACAACATGCGGCGGGCCGCCGAAGCCGGCGCGGTCGTGCTGCCCGCCTCGCCCGGCTGGTATCATGGCGTCGAAACGCTTGGCGATCTGGTCGACTTTGTAGTGGCGCGAATCTGCGACCAGTTGGACGTCGAGAACACACTCATGCGGCGCTGGGGAAGTTGAAATGTTTGGTCGGCTGAAACAACTTTTGGAGATGATCCGGTTTAGCCATACGGTGTTCGCATTGCCGTTCGCGCTGCTGGCAGCCGTGATGGCTTGGACAGCCGGTGCGCAAAGCGATCCAGCGACCGCGTGGCGATGGCAGGAACTGCTGGGCATCATCTTGTGCATGGTGACGGGCCGAAGCGTTGCCATGGCGCTGAACCGAATCGCCGATCGACGAATCGATGCCGAGAACCCACGTACGGCAGGCCGGCATCTTCCGAGCGGCGCGATTTCGCTCGGCAGCGCCGTGGCGTTTGCAATTGTCTGCGGCACCGGTTTCGTGCTGAGCACGCTGTTGTTTCTGCCGAATCGGTTGCCGGTTTATCTGGCGATTCCGGTGCTGGCATTTCTATGGGGCTATAGCTACACGAAGCGGTTCACCTGGCTGGCCCATTTTTGGTTGGGTGCGGTGTTGATGTTGGCGCCCGTCTCGGCTTGGGTCGCCATTCGCGGCGCGGCGGTGCTGGCTGGCCCGAGCGATCTGCTGCCGGCCTGGGTGCTCGGTGGGGCGGTCATGTTGTGGGTGGCGGGCTTCGACATGATCTATGCCTGTCAGGACGCGGAGTTCGACGTCCGGCGGGGTCTGCAGAGTGTGCCGGCCCGGTGGAGCGTTCGTGGCGCACTGCGGGCGGCGGCGGCCTGTCACGCAGGAACCTTGGTGCTGCTGTTGCTGCTGCCTTGGGCGTTTCCGTATCTAGGTTGGTTATATACGGCTGGCGTGTTGGGCGTGGCGATGCTGCTGATCTACGAACACGCGGTTGTGCGGCCCGACGATCTGACGCGCGTGAATGTGGCGTTCTTTCAAGTCAACGCGATCATCAGCATCGGTCTGCTGGTGGTCGGCGCGATCGATCTGTGGATGTAGTGTGCCGGCCGATTGCAAGCACCCCGGCTGCTGCGTCACGATTAGTAGCAAGTAGTGAGTAGCAAGCAGCCGGGGCGCTGAGAGCGGACGTAACGCTCGGATATCAAACTTTGCACTGGGCGACGACGGTGGACACCCTCTTAAACAGGGCGTAGACTGATCGGCTCCAATGTCCTAGCGGTTTTTCCTTATACCAGACGCCAATATGATACGAACGAGCAGTCCCAGCTTGCGAGAGATTCGGGCCAAGGTAGAGGCGGGCGAGCGGCTGTCGCTCGACGATGGGCTGTTGCTCACCAAGAGCGACGTGCCGCTGGGCGAGGTCGGCGAGTTGGCGAACCTGGTTCGCGAGCGGAAGAACGGCAACCTGACGTTTTACAATATCAATACCCATCTGAACCCCACGAACATCTGCGTCTATCGCTGTACGTTCTGCGCCTTTCGAGCCGATCTGCGCGATCCGAGGGGGTACATGATGAGTGACGAGCAGATCGTGGCGCGTGGGCAGGAGGCGGTCGACAACGGCTGCACGGAAATGCACATCGTGGGCGGCCTGCACCATCAGATGAAGTACGAGTG
>CAUYYY010000012.1:0-14161 GCA_963577165.1 Planctomycetota bacterium
TCTTCGAGAAAGCGAATTGTCTCGTAGCTGAACGTCGAGAACGTCGTCAACGAACCGAGGAAACCGGCCGCCAACGCCGGCTGGAAGACGGGCCCCAAGCGACAGCCGAAGTGGGAGAGCATGCCCAGCAGAAAACAACCGACCACATTCACGGCCAGCGTACCGATGGGAAAGGGCGAGCCGAACGCCGCGAAGGCAAGCAGATTCGCCCCGTGACGGCAGACGGCGCCGACCGCGCCAAAGAGGGCCACAAACAAGAATTCAATCAACGGTGCTCTCCAGCCCAGCGCGGTGGTGCCCCAAATACCGGAATAAACGAGTTATTTTATCGTTGAGCCGGCCGTGCGGCTAGCGGAGTTGCCCGTCTGATACTTGCCAAAATGGCTCAAAAGTCCTATGTTTAACGGGTTTGTGAGCGTCGGTGTCTGCTCGCCGAAAGCACCCCGGCTACTGTGTCCCTAGCAACTAACAACTCTTTTAGTAGCAGCCGGGGTGCTGGTAGTTTGTACAAAGTGACCCTCATTCTCGAAACGACCAGGTAAAACCGTGGCAACGACTTCCGATTCCTCGACGAAGAAAAAAAAACAGCAACTGGCCAGTGGCGCCGATATTCTCGTTCAGTCGCTGGTCAACCACGGTGTCGAGATTATCTTTGCCTATCCGGGCGGCGCCAGCATGCCGCTGCATCAGGCGCTGACCCGTTTCAAGGATCGGTTGCGCACGATTTTGCCGCGTCAAGAACAGGGTGGCAGCTTCGCGGCCCAGGGATTCGCCCGCTCGACCGGCCGGGTGGGCGTCTGCATGGCGACCAGTGGCCCCGGCGCAACGAACCTGGTCACGGCGATTGCCGACGCCAAGCTCGACAGCATTCCGATGATCGCCGTCACCGGTCAGGTCAATTCCGCTGTGATCGGTAGCGATGCCTTTCAAGAAACGCCGATCGCCGAAGTTTGTCGCGGCATTACGAAGCACCATTACCTGGTAACCAATGTGGACGATCTGGCGCGGATCGTAAAGGAAGCGTTTCATATCGCCACCACCGGCCGACCGGGTCCCGTGCTGGTCGATATACCCAAAGATATCCAAATGGCGATGACCACGCCCGACTATGATGCGCCGATGGACCTGCCCGGCTATCACATTGACGATCGCGTGGCTCAGCCGGAACAAATTCGTCAGATGGCCGCGGCGATTCGTCTGGCCCGACGTCCGATCATCTATGCCGGGGGCGGCGTCGTCTCGGGCAATGCCAGTGAGGAGCTACGCGAGTTTGTTTCCAAAACGGGCATCCCGGTAACGATGACCGTGATGGGTCTGGGCGCATTTCCAAATGAAGATCCGCTGTCGCTCGATATGTTGGGCATGCATGGATCGATCTATGCCAATTACGCCGTGGACGAAGCCGATCTGCTGATCGCGCTGGGCGTGCGGTTCGACGATCGGGTAACGGGCAAGGTGACCGAGTTCTGCAAACATAGCAAGATCATCCACGTCGATATCGATCCGTCGGAAATCAACAAGATCAAGGAAGTACACATTCCGGTCATCAGCGATGTGAAATACGCGCTGGCCGAACTGAACAAAATCGTCGAACCACCCGAGGACATTGCCGATTGGGTCTCTCAATGCCGAGAGTGGAAACGGACCGAGCCGTTCCAATACAACGAAAACTTTCCTGGCATCTTGCCCCAGCACGCCATCGCGGAGCTGTCGCGATTGACGAGCGATCTCGATCCGATCATCGCGGTCGGCGTCGGCCAACACCAGATGTGGTCGGCCCAGTATTATCAATTTCGCTCTCCCCGCACGTTCATGTCGAGTAGCGGGCTGGGCACGATGGGTTTTGGATTGCCGGCCGCCATGGGCGCCGTGGCGGCCCATCCGGGCCGACTGGTGATCGACATCGACGGCGACGGCAGTTTCTTGATGAACATTCAAGAACTGGCCACGTGCATTTGCGAAAAACTGCCGGTGAAGGTCATGCTGCTGAACAATCAGCACTTGGGCATGGTGGTGCAATGGGAAGATCGCTTCATGAAAGGTAACCGCGCCCATACCTACCTGGGCCCAATCGACAACCCCGAGGCGATCGGGAAAGGCAACGGACTGGGCCCGGCCAAGCGGTATCCCGATTTCGTGGCCATCGCCAAGGGCTTCGGCTGTGGCGGACGAGTGGTCAGCAAAAAAGAAGAACTGACCGACGCACTGCAGGAGATGATCGACTACGACGGACCGTTCGTGCTCGATGTGGAAGTGCCGTACCAAGAGCATGTGCTGCCGATGGTTCCATCCGGTGGGACCGTGAAAGACTTGATCAAGGAATGAGGCCAGAGTAATAATAGTGTGAGTCGCACGGACATGTTGGCGATTCGACTCACAACCTGGAGGTTTCCATGAAGTATAAGGCCGTGATTAGTCAATCCGCCGAAGGGTACAGTGTATCCGTTGCCGGGTTGCTGGTCTCAGGGTGTGACTGAGGAGGAAGCTTTGGCCAACATCAAAGACGCGATTAGCGAGTATCTCTCGGTAGTCAACGAGCAGAACAAGCTGAGCCCGGGCGCCATGCACCGGGGTTAATCGCATCGGGACCAGGAAACGCTCGAATGCACCGACTTGCGCTGCACTGGCAGATTCTCATCGCCATGTTGGTCGGTGTCGTCGTCGGCATCTTGCTCAACGCAACCGCCAGCAGCTACACGACAACCGAGCCGGTCGCGGTGGTGGGCGGCCGTATCCACCTCCACGGTATGGCCCGCCCGGTTGATATGCCGGCCGGCACGATTTGGGTGCAAGATTCGCCAAACGAGATTCTCATTCAGATCCAAACGGAACCGGCGGATGGCAAATCCGCTCCCGTTCGTCGGGTGGTGGTCCGTGGACCGGTCGCCGCGAGTCAAGCCGACGAAGTCGCCCGGCGCGAGCAGCAGGCATGGCCAACAGTCGAGGAAGGCGACGTGGTGGTGCGCCGCCAAGTCCCACTCCTAAGCAAGCTGCGAGCGGAGGACCCGGTCGCCTTCGCGCTGTTTCACACGGTTGGACGTTCGACGGCCCGCACGATCGGTGACTTGTCGAAGGCGGGCGGCGACCTTTTCTTGCGAATGTTAAAGATGGTCTCGATCCCGCTGATCATCACCTCGCTGATCGCAGGCATCACGAGCCTCGGCCGCGCCGAGCGTTTGGGCAAGATGTTTGGCCGCACGCTGCTCTACTACATCGCCACCAGTATGTTGGCGATCTGCACCGGTCTGTTGATGGTCAACCTGATTCAGCCCGGCGTATCGGACCAGCAGGAAGCGGCGCAGGCCGATGCCGATCAAGTTTCTCGGCCGCGCGAGGCAAAAGGTTTGCCCACCGTGCTGTTTGAACAGATCGAGAACATGATTCCGCCCAACCCGATTCAGGCGGCGGCCAACGGCAAATTCCTCTCGATCATCGCCTTCAGCATCTTGTTCGCCGTCTGCACGATTTTGGTGGGCGGACGGACGACGCAGGTCGTGTCGCAATGGTTCGAGGCGGGTTTCGAAGTGATGATGAAAATGACCATGTTCGTCATTCACTTGGCGCCGCTCGGTGTGTTGCTGCTCATGTTGGCGGCAACCGCTACGCAAGGTGCGGCCATATTCGGCTCGTTGGGACTGTATATGATCACCGTGGCGTGCGCGTTGGCTTTCCATGCCCTGGTGGTGTTGCCGCTGATCGTGAAATTCGTGGCCCGCCGCAGCCCACTCGAATTTGCCCGGGCGATGAGTCCGGCCTTGTTGACGGCGTTCAGTTCGGCCTCGAGCAATGGCACGCTGCCGCTTACCTTAACGAGCGTCGAGCAGCGAGCGGGAATCAGCAATCGGGTCGGCTCGTTCGTACTGCCGCTCGGAGCCACGGTGAACATGGACGGCACGGCGCTGTATGAAGTGGTGGCCGTATTGTTTATTGCTCAGCATAGCGGCATCGAGATAGGACTCACCCAGCAGGTCATCGTGGCGCTGACCGCGTTGTTGGCCAGCATCGGCGCGGCCGGCATCCCGCACGCTGGGCTGGTGATGATGGTCATCATTCTGCAAGCCGTCGGCCTGCCGACCGAAAGCCAGGGACTAATCATCGCCGTGGATCGCGTACTCGATATGTGCCGCACGTCGGTCAACGTCTGGAGCGACTCGTGTGGCTGTGCCGTGATCAGCCGATTCGAAGCCGATGGCGGCTGAACGGACACAAAATTCTCACGCGCTACCAGCACACCGGCTGCTCGAAACAGATACGCAAATTGGAAGGTCACTGGAAAGCAGCCGAGGTGCTTCCAAATCCACTGGTACCGGCCCACGCTAAAAAACCGGTTCTCTCTCACGTCGGCGCTGCTAGCAGCCGATGTTAAAGAATGCTGGTCACGAAGACTTTGCTATCTGCGAAAAGTTGATCGCCTGGGTAAAGTCGCCAACCGACGGCCTCCCACCTCCCCGACGCTTTTCGCAAATCGTGTCACGGACGGGACTTCCCACCTTCGACCTCCGTCCTAGCGAGATTCGCGTGGCCGATTCCTCACCCACTCGACTACGAATCCACCGTAGCGAAGATACCGATTCTGCGGATCCGTCGGAGGTCGAATCGACATCGCTCGAGCGGTTCTGCGAGCAGTTGGAGATGGCCACCGTCCCGGTCGTCTCGCGCGCCGAAGATGCCGCCGCCTTGGCCGAGCGGTTGACGGCCGTTTTGCAGGGCGGTGCCGAAGCGGTCGGCTTCCAAGCGGCGGGCGTCTATCTGTTGGACAGCGCGACAACCGAACTGAAGCTGCGTAGCTGTTGGGGGCTTCCAGCTCAGCGGTTGCTCGAACCGGCGCGGCCGCTGCAAGGAGCCATCGCCGATCTCGAAGCGCTCTCCGGCAGCGCCGTCGTGCTGGACAACGCGGCGACCTATCAAATGTGGCGATCGCCGGAGTTTGACTCGTCGTACTGCTCGGCCGTGTGTGTGCCCGTCTCGAGTCCGACGACAATTCTCGGAACGCTGTGGATGTATTGCGACGCGGAGCGCGACTTCACCAAGCAGCAGACCAACCTGATCGAGATCATCGCGGGCCGCATTGCCGTCGAACTGGAACGCGAAGCACTGCTGGGCGAGGGCGAGGCGTCGGTCGATCTGATTCGCCAGATGGACGCCGCATCGCATCGGCAGAAAAGTCAGTTGCCACACCGTGGGCCGGAAGTCGATCACTTGGAACTGCAAGGATCGACCCAGCAGGCGGCCGGCTTGGGTGGTGCGTTTCACGATTGGTTTGTCTTGCCCGACGGCCGTGTCACGCTGACCTTGGGGAGCACGCCCGACCTGGGGATGGCCGCAGCGCTCACCGCGCAAACGGTGCGAACATCCCTCCGCGCTCACGCCGAGCACGGGGCCAACTTGGCGGAGCAACTGGGCCCAGCAGAGCAATTGGGCCGGACCAATCAAATGTTGTGGCAGGGTTCGGCGGGCGACCAGTTTTCTTCGGCGATGGCGGCACGGATCGATCCGCGGTCGGGCCGGCTCGAGTATGCCGCCGCCGGACAGGCGTGGGCCGTGCTGTTGCGAGCCGATGCCCGAAACAACGCCTGGCAGCCGCTCGCCACAGCCGACGCGACGCTCGGCAGCGATTCGGAACTGGGTTATCAGCTTCACGAAACTGAGATGCACGACGGCGACGTGTTGGTCGCCTGGAGCGCCGATTTGCCGCATGTCTGTGGCGACGATGCTCGAGGGCAGCTCGCCGTGGTAGCCGAGTCGTTGATGGCGGGCCGCGCCGGTTCGTGTGGTGAGTTGTTGGTGCTTGCGGGGCGGATATTTGAACAGATCGATGACGATGCGGGCGAAGCGGCAGTTGATCGGTCGATCGTCGTCCTGCGTTACACAGGATGGCCTCCGAAACCCGGCCCGATTTGCGATCCTGTCTTGTATTGAAGCCCGGCTTGAATTGGGCGGCCGGAATTCGTAGACTCGTATGAGTCGCACCAGCACAATGCGCGAGTGGCGGAATTGGCAGACGCGCTAGGTTGAGGGCCTAGTGCCCGCAAGGGCGTGGAGGTTCAAATCCTCTCTCGCGCACTATTGGCCGGCCCAATGGTTTGGCCGGTGCTGGTGACATGCTTCTGAGACTGAGGTGCGATATCAACAACGGCAACTTTCCGCGCCGAGTCGATCTTCTCTCGATTGTCTCTCTCCGATAGTCCGCTACAATGACGATATACGATCGTTACCAGGCGTTGCCCCTTTTCGAGGCGCTCCGCGGAGCGCCAAACCATCCGTCGGTTGGGAGATATTCCGATGCTCAGTCAAGTCGTTCAAGATGCGATCAACGCTCAGATCAATAACGAGCTGCTTTCGTCGTACGCGTATCTGGCGATGTCGGCCTATTGCGAACACGAGCAATTTGTCGGCTGTGCCAAATGGCTGCGGTTGCAGAGTCAAGAGGAACACGGCCATGCGATGCGGCTGCACGATTTTTTGACCGCGCGAGGCGGCCGCGTGGTGCTCAGCCAGATCGACGCGCCCCGGTCCGACTTTTCCTCGATCCCCGAGGTGTTCGTCGAAGCCCAAAAGCAGGAGCAGGCGGTTACGGGCCAGATCGACGGTCTCTTCGAATTGGCCATGAATGAAAAGGCGTTTTCTGCATTGGTCGAACTCGAGTGGTTCGTCACCGAGCAGGTCGAAGAGGAAAAGACGACTCGGGAGATCGTCCACAAGTTTAACATGGTGAAGGACGATCCGGCCGCGATGCTCGATCTGGACCGCGAGATGGGCGAGCGGACGACAGTCGATCTGGCATAGCGAAACAACAGGGATTGTTAAATAGCCGTGATGCTACGCGTCGCTGGCGGTCCCTTTTCAAGATGCGCTCACCACCGGCCGTGCGTAGCACGACGGCTATTGCTTTCTCGCTGACTTTCCTCAAAGTTGGTTTTCGCGAATCGTGGCTTTGTCTGAAAACGGGCGTGTTTTCGAGCGCGCCTTATAGGGGGGCCCCACAGGTGTTTCATAATGGGCATATTCTCGAATAGTCGAACGGTTTAAATGCGGAAGTCGGATTGCGAAATGACGAAAGGGTCCGGGGTCGAAGGCAGAGTACACGGCGAGCCGGATGCGTCAGCTTCCGAGTAACGCAGAGGAGGCGCAGAGTATCAACGGCCAATAGCTAACAGCCATTAGCCAGCAGCTTTTTCTTGCTAAATTTTCAAAGACCGTGCCACGATTCTGGAAATCGCTACGGGCCATTGTAGCGAAACGTGGCCTGGTTTCAAGGTCCACAAACGGCCACCCCGAATGCAGGGGGGAAGGTGGAAGGCTGAGGGCGGAAGGATGAGGGATGAAGTAAATCTGAAATGTCCTCTCCCTTGTTCCTAAACTCTGTTTGGGAACCAGTAATTGCGCGTCGTGCTTGTACACCTACACATCCAAGTTTTTCACTTCGAGGGCGTGCTTTTGGATGTATTCGCGGCGGGGTTCGACTTTGTCGCCCATCAGGACACGGAACAGGTCGTCGGCCGCGGCGACGTCATCCATCTTGACCTGCAGCAGCGTCCGGTTCTCGGGATCGAGCGTCGTCTCTTTGAGTTCTTCGGCGTTCATTTCGCCCAGGCCTTTGAAACGAGTGACCGAGAGGCCCTTTTCGCCCGCCTTGCGGACAGCCGCCACCAGCGAGCGGAGGTCTTCGAGCGGGATGACCGATTCGCCGCGACGAAGCGTGTAACGCGGGTCCTCGATGCCGGTTCGCTCTTGGGGGATCAGCGACTGGATGTCGAAGTCCGTCGAGGCCAAGTCGGCCAGCAGGGCATTGATCGAGCGGACCTCGTGTAGTTCGACGATGTGCAGCCGAGCAGCCACGGCCGCATCGCCGTTGCCTTCCGGATGACCCTCGGCCGGTGTGTCGGCCACGTCGAGTTCGCCGCCGGTGACCTGTGATTGTCGTTCGAGAAAGGCGTCCAGCTGTGCGCGGGAGGTGAACCAGTGCTCCTGCGTCCCGAGAAAAACATGATAGACCGGCAGCTTGAGCGACTCGGGCTCCTGACGTTCGGCATGTTGGCGAAGACTGATCCCGCGCCGTTCGAGCGCGACCAGTTCGTCTTCGAGCGAGGCGAGAGTGCGGCAGAGTTGGGTCATCTCGGCGCCCTCGACGGTGCGGCCGTCGCCCACATCGAGCACCGAATCGCTCAGACCTAACTCGAGCAGTTGGGCTTTCATCTCCTCCTCGGTCTGCACGTAGTTGACCTTGTTCTTTTGACGTGCCCGAAACAGGGGCGGCTGGGCGATGTAGACATGGCCTGCTCGGACCAACTCGTACATCTGCCGATAGAAGAAGGTGAGTAGTAAGGTGCGAATGTGCGAGCCATCGACGTCGGCATCGGTCATGATCACAATCCGGCCGTAGCGGCGCTTGGTCAGATCTTGATCGGCGCCGATGCCGCTGCCAATCGCGGCGATCATGCTGCGGACTTCTTCGTTAGCCAGCACTTTTTCTTCGCGCGATTTGTAGGCGTTGATGATCTTACCTCGCAGCGGCAAGATGGCTTGGAACTCGCGGATACGGCCCCCTTCGGCACTGCCGCCGGCCGAATCACCTTCGACCAGGTATAACTCGCAACGATCGACGTCGCGGCTCGTGCAGTCGCGAAGCTTGCCAGGCAGGCCGCCGAAGGAGAGGGCGCCCTTGCGTTCGCGCAGCAGGGCCTTGGCCTTGCGCGCCGCTTCGCGGGCCTCGACGGCTAAGATCGCCTTGCGGACGATCGTTTTGGCGATTTTGGGATTCTCTTCCAGAAACTTGTTGAGAAACTCGCCGACCGCCGAATTGACGATCCCTTCGACTTCGGCATTGTTCAGTTTGACCTTGGTCTGCGATTCGAACTGCGGCTCGGGCACGCGGACCGAAACGATGGCGGTCAGGCCTTCGCGAAAATCTTCGCCGCTGGGGATCAGGTCCCTAAACAGATTTTGCCGCTTGCCATAGGCGTTGAGCGTACGGGTCAGCGCGGTACGGAAGCCGGTCAGGTGGGTGCCGCCATCCTTGGTGTTGATGTTGTTCACGTAGCAATGAATTGTTTCGGTGTACTCGTTGGAGTATTGAAAGGCGACTTCGATCCCGACGTCGTTGTATTCGCCCGTGATGTGAATGATGTCCGGGTGCGAGACGTCGCTAGCACGGTTCAGGTATTCGACAAAAGCGATCAGTCCGCGATCGTGCTGGAATGTTTCCCCCTGGTCGGTGCGCTGGTCGAGATAGATAATTCGGGCGCCACCATTGAGGAACGCCAATTCCTGTAAGCGACGATGGAGAATGTTGTAGTCGAATTTCAGATTGCCGAAGACTTCCGGATCGGGTTTGAAGGTGGTCTTGGTGCCGGTGTTGTCCGCCTTGCCGATGCGATTGACCGGGCCTATGGGACAGCCCCGTTCATATTCCTGCTGGAAAACATGGCCGTCACGGCGAACTTCCACCTCGCACCATTGGGAAAGAAAGTTGACCGCCTTGACGCCGATGCCATGTAGCCCGCCCGACGTTTTGTACGCTCCTTTGTCGAACTTGCCGCCATATTTGAGAATCGTCATTACGCCTTCGAGCGCGGACTTTCCGATGCTTTTGTCGATGGCGACCGGTATGCCACGACCGTCGTCCGAGATGGTGATCGAACCGTCGACGTTGATCGTGACACGGATTTCGGTGGCATGGCCGGCCATGATCTCGTCGATTGAATTGTCGATTACCTCGTAGACCAGGTGGTGCAGGCCCCCGGTGCTGGTGTCGCCAATGTACATGCCCGATCGCTCGCGAACGTGTTCGAGGTCGCTCATGTAGCGCATCTGGTCGACGTCGTATTCCGACTCGACCTTGCGCGTGATGGGCAACTCGGATGCCGAAGATCGGGTGTCGTCGTCAGACGGTTTGTCGGTAGTTTCTGGGTTCGCCATTTCTGTTTTCTTATGTGTTGGTTAAGTGTTCTTATCGATCGGAGAATTATAATTAGTGGATTTGGCCGACTCGGTATCGCAAGCCACGGATTTTCATGTCGGGAGCCTGCTCGTGAAGTTGGGCTAGGATTTGTTCTTCCATGTATTGCATTTCCTGTTTGTAGACGGTATGGGTGACCACAATCTCCAGAACACCGCCACGCAGTGGACCCGGTTGAGACTGCGCGGCGAACGGGTCGCCGACGATTTTCCGCCATGTCTCGTTCAATTGCTCGGTGGCCAGTACACGACCCAGCCCACGACGTACAACGAGATCGGCCATGATTTGCTTGATCGGTTTGGCACTGCGGGCGTACCAGCGTTTTTGCTCACGTTGGCGACGCTGGCCAACCTGGTCAAATATCTCGGTTATCTCAGCAGCCGATCGCGGAGTGATGTTGTCGACGTTCATGTCTTGATCTTGGGTTATCCTCGGCAGCACCTCGGGCGATATGTCACCAGCGCGGTGGCGCGGGGACAAGCTCCGCGGCTCGCACTCTTTTTTAACGATCGCGTGCTAGCGGCATGATCACGTAGCCATAGCCATCGTCGGTCACACAAACGGCCGCACTCTCGCTGTCTTTTATCTCAAGCGTAAATGTTTTTTCCGCGTCAAGAACCTTGAGAAAGTCGATCATGAATCGTGGATCGAGCGTGATCGATATCTCGGGACCATCGTAGCTGATCGGCAATTCAACGCGGGCTTGGCCGACCTCGGCCGCCTTGCCCGAAAGCACCAAATTGCCGCCGGCAAAAGTAAAATCGATGCCGCGGCTCTCCTCGCTAGTGACAATGGCCGCCTGCCGCACCGTGGAATGCAGTGGTCCAACCGGCATTTCGATCTTGGAAACCCCGTCTCGCTGGGGAAACACATCACGCCAACGCGGGAAACGTCCTTCAAGCAACCGCGTGTAAATCGTCGCCCGTTGACTTTTGACCAAAAGGTCATTGGAATGGGCCGCAATTTGGATTTCCGCATCGCTGTCGTCCAGGGCACGTTCCATGAGCTGCATGGCTCGCGATGGCACAATGATCGAAGCATCTTCTGCTGGATCGCCACCAACTGACATGCAAGGCCCTTCCATCTTGGCCAGTCGTCGCCCGTCTGTGCCCACTGCAGTCAGCTTATCCTTGATGAACTCGAGTTTTACTCCGCCCAAGGCATAGCGGCTGCTCTCGTTATCGGTGGCAAAAATCGTGCGGCGAATGATCTCGCGGAACAATCGGGCCGGCACTTCCTGATATTTCTCTTCGGTGAACTGCCCGACGACAGGAAACTCGTTGGGGTCTTCAACCGAAAGCTGAAATTCGCTCCGCTGCCCCTGTACTGCCACTCCCTGGCCGTCCGCCTGCAGATTCAGCATCTCGTCGCTCGACTCGCGCAGAATCGAACCAAATCGGGTAATCGGCAGAACGGCTGCCCCGGGCGTCTCAACCTCAACACCAGGCACCTCGATTCGAATGCCGATTTCCAGATCGGTCACCAAAAGCGTGGCCGACTCGGCCGTGACCTCGAACTTGACGTTCTGCAGGATCGGTTTAGGACTACGTGCCGGGGCAACACTGGCGGCTGTTTGAAACGCCGTCATAAACTTTTCACGATTGAATTTGACTTTCATAGGTCCGCTTAACCTTTATTTGTGCCCGTCTTGCCAAGCCACTTCCGTGTGACAGGATGCTTCGGTAAACGAGCTCGGTTGGATGCGTTCTTTCCGTGAGCGGCGGTCTTTTCTTATTATTTATTTTTTAAGTAAGTAGTAGTAATAAAGAAGCTGGCCAAACTGTTGATAACCGTTGTTACTGTGTGGTAAACCCTGTTTGACTTAAGATTTTTGATCGGTGATGTTTTGTGGGTAACGGGTCCTCTGGTTGTTATATAATTGTTGATTGTGTGTTGATAAGGTCGCCAAATTTGTCTGACTAGGTTGTGTCTGCTGGTAAGGCCCAACTTGTCGACAGTCGTTGACCGTAATAGGACAGGTTATTCACACTCGGGAAGCACCCCGGCTGCTGAGTCATCTAAGTTTTTGTGGTTGATTCGTTAGCAGCCGGGGTGCTTCCCCCGTTCTAAAATCTCAGCTCGAAGATCGCGGATCGTTTGGGCAATTTCTGGATCTTGGCCAACGAGACGGCGGATTTTTCGGTCGTTGTGCAAAATGGTCGTATGATCGCGGTCGCCGAGGAAGCAGCCGATTTCTTGAAAACTGTGATCGGTTAGTTCGCGCGACAAAAAGATGGCGATGCCTCGGGCCGTCACGACCAATTGACTTCGAGAGGCGCTTTTTAGCACTGCAGGCGGCAGCGAAAAACGGCGAGCCGTTGTGGTTATGATTTGGATCAAGGTTGGTTGGGCGGTGACGGCTTGCCGGGCCAGATAGTCGCGCGTGGCCTGAAGCGATGGGCCTTCAAGTGATGAACCCCGTAGCGATGAGCCCTGTTGTGATGAACTCTGATTGGCGGATTTGCTCGTCATGTTCAGTTCGAGCAGGCCGCTTAGAAGGTCCCGCGCCGTACCTTCGATTTGCTTGGCCATCAGTTTAGCGGCCGCTTCGCTCAACGCGAAGTGTCGCTCGCTGGCCAGATGCCGGACGATCTTCAGCCGAGAATCCTCGCTGGGCGGAGCCACGGCCACGACCAGCCCAGCCGACAGCCGGCTACGTAGCGCGGGTGACAACGCGGTGATCTGCCGAGGAGGCTGCTGAGCTGTAATGACCAGGAGCATCCTCTGCTGGGTGAGATCCCCCTGTTCCCCAAGATCATCGATCAATCGGATGAGCTCGTTTTGGGCCGACGTCTTGCCTGTAAGCAGCTCGATATCATCAATCACTAGCAACGAGACAGTGCTGAATCGTCGACGAAACGTGGCAAGCGAATCAGATTGTATTGCGGAAGCGACCTGGCGATAAAAATCGGCGCCCGTCCATTGAACGACAGTCGATTGAACTGCGGTGTTCAATTCTCTCGCCGCTGGCCAAGCAGTTGCCAAAGCATGGGCCAAGTGTGATTTACCGACACCTGCTGGTCCGCAAAGCACCACCGGGTTGTACTGTGTCGCGCGGCCGCTAGCTCGTTCGCGGCCAACCGAGGCGCGGATGGCGAAGTCGGCCAAACGGTTTTCCGTGCCAACGACAAACAGGCGCGTGGCGCATGGCTCACAAGAACCGCTGGCGGTCCGAAGCAGATTAGGAATTGTGGCAAAACTGTTGACCACTTTGGTTCCATCCAGATTCAACAGGGGATAGTCCGTTAGCTTTGTGCGACGACAATAAAACCGACTCGGCAGGTGCAATTTAGGTGGTGCAAACCGGGCGTCAGAAACCGCCGGCATTATAGCCGATCGGCCAGCGGAGAGGGAGGTGTCGGGGCCATTTTTCGTGTCTGTTTCACGTGTTGCAAGTCGTTGACAGTCCTCAGGATACGCTGGGTCGCCAAGTCCACTTCGGCGGGCGACGAGAGACACCCTAGGCTAAGCCGTATCGAACCGCTCACAAGGGCTTCTTCGCAGCCCATTGCTAGCAGCACCGGCGAAGGCTTGCTCGAACCGCTGGCGCAGGCCGATCCGGTCGAACAGGCGACTCCCGCCAGATCGAGTGCGACGACCAACGCTTGTCGGTCCATGCCAGGAAACGCGATGGCGGTCGTGTGGGGCAGGCGGTCGGCACCGGCGGCATGAACAACCGCTGAGGGAAATCCGGCGAGCAGTTGCGCTTCGAGACGATCGCGGAGCTCCGTAAGTCGATCACGACGCTCAGCCTGTTCCGCTTGCCAGATCTCCAGTGCCACCTGCATTCCGACGGCCAGCGCCACGGATTCAGTGCCAGGTCGCAGGCCCGCTTGCTGAAAACCGCCGTGCAGAATGGGCTCCAGTTGGACGCCGTATCGGACCAACAGTACGCCGATACCGTGTGGGCCATGAAACTTATGGGCCGACGCGCTCAGCGCATCGACGCCGAGCCGGCGAAAGTCGACCGGCAGTTTGCCCACCACCTGGACCGCATCGGTATGGATAGGCACACCTGCCCGGCGACATATTTGGGCCAGCTCGGCAACCGGTTCGAGCACGCCCGTCTCGTTGTTGCCAAGCATGACACTCACCAAGCGGGTCTCGGCCGTCAGCCTAGACACGAACTGCTCCGTGCGAACCACACCGTTGGCGTCGATCATAAGTTGCTCGATCCGACCACCTTCGCGAGCCAACTGCTCG
>CAUYYY010000013.1:0-13842 GCA_963577165.1 Planctomycetota bacterium
CCCTCGAAATAGTCTGGGAGCCGCGTCTGGCGCCGATCGCGCTGCGGCTGCCGCTCGATAGGCTGACGGCCATGGACAACAAAGGGCGGAGCTTCGAAATCAGCGATTCGAAAAACGTCTTGCCGGTCGAGTTGCAGGGCGACGTCTCGGCCGTTCAGCTGAGCATCCCGCTGCTGGCTCCACCGCGCGATGTGACCCGAATCGCCCGACTCCGTGGTACGCTTCTTACGCTGGTGCCCGGCCGCGTCGAAACGTTTCGCATCGAGGATCTTGGAAAAGCCAAGTCCGTCGAGCAAGCCCACGGAAATGTCACGGTACGTTTGGAGGATGTTCGTCAGAACAACGACGGCCTCTGGGACGTACGGATACAAGTCCGTTATCGAGATTCTGCCGGAGCACTCGCATCGCATCGTGGCTGGATCTATCGAAACCAACGATTCGTACTCAACAAACAAGGCGAACCGATCGAAGAGCTGGCGATGGAACTTACGGCCCAGGGCGAGAACAGTATCGGGTTCTCGGCCACTTACGACTTGCCCGAGGGGCCGAGTGCAGCCGCCTTCGTCTACAAGACGCCCGTCCTGTTCGTTGAGATGCCAATCGAATTCGAGTTGAAGGAGATCGAGTTACCATGAATCGCAAAAAGCAGGAAGAAAAGCCACGGATTGAAAGAATGGAACCGCAGATGGACGCAGATAAACGCAGATCGGAGAGGTTCGTCACGATAGTCTCGCTATCAGCACCCCGGCTGCTTCAGACCGATGTAGGTTTTGGAAAGTCGTGTCGGAAAGCAGCCGGCGTGCTTTCTGCCGGTGGATTATTATCCGTGAGTTGCATCGCACTGGCCGTGGTCCTGTGCCTGGCGGCGCCGACCACCGCCGCGCCTACCAGCGCAAGAGTCGCGGCGAAGGTCGGCCAGCAGCCCGTTTATGTGAGTGATGTCCTGCGTCGGTTGCAAATATTAAGAACCAGGCAGAAGATTCCGTCCCAGATTTTGCCCCAATTCCATGCGGAAACCTTGGAGCAGATCATCCGGCAGCGGCTCGTTCAGATTGATTTGAAACGCCTCGGCAAAACGGCCGACCGCCAAACGATCAAGGACGAAATGAAAAAACAAGAGGACCGGTTTGCCGCACAGAACAGTTCTCTCGAAGAGACGTTGACCAGCCGCGGTATCTCGCTTGCCGAGTATCGTCGCGATCTCCGCTTCGATATCAATTGGAAAAACTTTGTCGCCCAGCAGCTCACCGATGAGCGACTTCAGCAATACTTCGAGCAGCATCGCCGACACTTTGACGGCAGACAGGTACGGGCCAGCCACATCTTGTTGCGACCCGAGCAAATAGACAGTCCGCGTCAGGTCGTTCAGGCCATCGGTCGCGCCCGACAGCTTCGGCAGCAGATCGAGGCCGGCCAGATCCGCTTCGCGGAAGCGGCCAAAAAACATTCGGACGGACCGAGCGCCTCACGTGGCGGCGATCTTGGTTTCTTCCCTCGCCGCGGTGTTCTGGTCAAGACGTTTTCCCAGGCGGCTTTCCAACTCGATGTCCGGCAGATTAGCCAGCCGGTGGTCACGAAGTTCGGCGTCCATCTGATCCAGGTGACCGCTGTCCGGCCGGGATCGCTCTCCTGGTCGCAGAGCCGTGAACCGTTGCGGGCGGCGGCCGCCAAAGAATTATTTCAGCAACTGGCCAACCGCGAGCGAAAGACAACGCCTGTTCAATACACCGGCACGATGGCACACCTCGACCCCGACAGCGGCCGAGTCGTGCTGCCAGGTCGAAAGCAGGCCCTGTAGGGAACGTGCCTCCGTGCCGTTCCTCGTACCCAAGCTCTGCTTCAAAGTCCCTCTCTTAGTTCTCGTTTTACGGTTAGGGCTGCGAAGCGGAGCTTCGAGGGTGTCGGTTCCCAAACAGGAGCTTGGGAACCAGGAAAATCGTGTGTACCCAGCGGCACGGAACGCCACGGAGGGCGTTCCCTACAGGTTCGCCAGCATCTCCTGGAGGCCTAGCGGATCGGTCGGATCGCAGTCGAGCAACTGCTGGAGTGTTTCGATCGCCATCGTCGTCTTGTCGAGCTGCCCGAGGCACGAAGCCAATCCCTTGCCCGCCTCAAAAAATGCCTGGTTGGCCGGCAGCCGATAGGGTAGCGGTGTCGGATTTTTTGCCCGTCGCAGCGCCGTCAGCCCAAGCTGATAGGCGTAGCCGAAATGGCCCCGGGCCAGCGCCGTGTCGTTGTTTTCCAAGAGCACCAATTCGCCCAACATGCAGTGCGCCTCGATGAATTCCCGGCATCCGTCGACCAACCAGCGCAGCTCGTCGATGGCGATGTCCGTCTCGCCGGCGTCGATCATCGACCGGACTTCATCCAGGTCCTCGGCTCGCTCTCGAACGCACCGTGGATGACTGAGCATCCAGGAGTCGCCGCTTCGGCTTCGCTTGAGTGTGATGCCGTGTGGGGACCGCCCGCCGTGACGGGCCGATTTCTTTGCCGCTGATTTCTTCGGCGTCGGTTTTTTGGATGTTTTGCGTTTTGCTGGCAAGGTAAAGTCCCGGTGCGAGTCGTAACCACTTCACGTTATCGCCGGTCGGCATTAGACTGCTTGCTCTAGCGTATCGGAAAACGGATCGATTCTCTATGCCACGACACCCCGCGCCGAAAGCCGATCTCACGCACCCTCCGCTTTCGGTTGTTTGGCGACGATTGCTTCGCCGCCGCCTGCTCCATTGGTTCGCCGAAAACGCCCGCGATCTGCCCTGGCGCAAGTCGCGTAATCCCTATCGCATCTGGGTCAGCGAGATCATGCTCCAGCAGACCCAGGTGGCGACGGTCGAACCCTATTTTCGCCGTTTTATAAAAGCCTTCCCCACGGTTCGCGCTTTGGCGCGTGCCGACGAGCAGCAGGTGCTCCGGCTCTGGGAAGGGCTGGGCTACTACCGCCGAGCACGGCAAATGCATCAGGCAGCACAGACGATTGTGGCCGAACACAAGGGCCGGTTCCCCACCGAAATTGAGGCTGTGCTGCGCCTGCCAGGCATCGGTCGCTACACGGCCGGCGCCATCCTGTCGATCGCTCTCGACGTCCGGGTACCGATCATCGAGGCCAATACGCTCCGGCTCTGGAGCCGACTGCTCGCCTTTCGCGGTGATCCACGCAGCGCCGCCGGCCAACGGATGCTGTGGGATACGGCCGAGCAGATCCTTCCTCGCCGGCACGTGGGCCAACTCAATCAGGCGCTCATGGAACTGGGTAGCCTGGTCTGCACGCCGCGCGATCCAAGTTGCCAGGCATGTCCCCTGGCCACCCTCTGCGCCGCGCGAGCCGGCGGACTGCAACATAAAATTCCTCGCTCAGCGCCCAAGCAATCGTTTCTGGATGTGCGCGAAGCGGCCGTCGTGGTGCGCAAGCGCGGTCAGGTGCTGCTGCGGCGCTGCGGCTCTGGCGAACGCTGGGCCGGCCTGTGGGATTTTCCTCGCTTTACGGTCGACGTGGCGAGCCGGACCGCCGCAGAGAGCGAAGTCGTTGAAAAAGTCCGTCAACAGACGGGCGTGCTTGTCGAGTCGCTCGAACATTTAACGACCATCAAACATGGCGTCACGCGCTATCGCATCACGCTCGACTGCCACGTGGCGAAATACGTTTCCGGCCGCACCCGGTCAGGCAATGGCGCCGTGCTGAAATGGGTGCAGCCCGCAGCGCTGGCCGATTATCCGCTGAGCACGACCGGGCGGAAGCTGGCCCGGCTCGTTTGGCCGGGCTGATGGTTTTGTTCCGGTTTGGATTTGAACACCTCGGCTGCTGTGTCGCGGTCGGTAGCAAGTAGCGAGTAGAAAGCAGCCGGAGTGCTTCCGATGGGTACCGGCCTGGCGGCCAGGGCTAAAATTACGTATTTTTTTCCAACAACTTATCGACCGCCGTGCCGATGTCGGCCTGGCGCAGCAAACTTTCGCCGACCAGCATCGCATCGACTCCGGCCGCAGTGAGCCGCTCGACGTCGTCCCTCGTGCGAATGCCGCTTTCGGCCACCAAGACGTATCGGTCCGGGATCTGCTCTCGCAAACGCAGCACGTGGTCCAAATCGACTTCAAACGTATGCAAATTGCGATTGTTTACACCGATCAGTGTCGCGCCCGCATCGAACACGCGCGGCAAATTCTCCCGCTCGTAAAGCTCGACCAGCGGCGTCATGCCAAGCTCGACCGACTCGCTCAGTAGCTTTCGCAAATCAGAGTCGTCCAAGCATTCAGCGATCAGGAGCACCGCATCGGCCCCCGCTGAACGGGCTTCGAGCAACTGATAACTGTCCAGAATAAAGTCCTTACGCAAGACAGGTATTTCCACAGCCTGCCGCACATCACGCAAATCGTCGAGCCGCCCTTGAAAGTAAGGTGTGTCGGTTAATACGCTAATGCAAGCCGCACCGTGCGATTCGTACACTTGGGCAATCGCAAGCGGATCGAAATCTTCGCGGATCAGGCCAGCCGACGGGCTTCCCTTTTTCACCTCGGCGATCAGGCGGACCGCGTCGCCGGTGACCAGCGCTGCGGAAAAATCGCGTGGCTTCGGTGCCGCTTCGATCTGGCCGCGCAGCGTATCTTCGGAAACGCGCTGCCGTGCCGCCGCGATCTCTTTTCGCTTTGCGACGACGATTTCATCAAGGATCGTGGGCATGATCAACGCCGGACATCGTTATTAAGGGGCCACGAAAACAAAAAAAGAAGAGCCCGCGAATGAAAACATGATGGGATTGTTTTATGATTCGCGCTGATTCGCGTCATTCGCGGGCTCTTCTTTGTGTTGATTACGTCCATCTGCGGTTCCATTCCTTTACGCGCTAGTGTTTGAAATGTCGTCGGCCTGTGAATACCATGGGCAGACCGTGCTTGTTGCAGGCCGCGATGACCGAGTCGTCTCTCTTGGATCCACCTGGCTGAATAATGGCCTCGATGCCCGCCTCGGCCGCGCGATGGATCGAGTCGTCGAACGGAAAAAACGCGTCCGAAGCCATCACCGCGCCACGTGTCCGATCGCCCGCTTTACTGAGCGCGATCTCCACTGCGTCGACACGGCTCATCTGCCCGGCGCCGACGCCAACAATTGCTCGATCCTTGCAGAGTACGATGGCGTTCGATTTCACATGGCGACAGACCACCCAGGCAAACTGCAAGTCGGCCATTTGAGAATCGTCCGCCTGGCGGTCGGTGGCCACATGCCACTCGCTTTGCGGATCGGCCGCGGTGTCGGCATCTTGTACCAAGAATCCACCATCGATATTTCGCAATTGGCAGCGCGCCGGACCGGCATCCAGCAAGCCGACCGCAATCAATCGCACGTTCGCCTTCCATTTCGGCTTGGTGGTCAATAGCTCGAGCGCCGCCGGCTCAAAGTCGGGCGCCACGATCGCTTCGATAAACTTGCCCGGTTCGACGAGGAAATCGGCCGTCGCCGCATCGACCGGCTGATTGAATCCGAGTACCGATCCAAACGCACTGAGCGGGTCCCCCTGCCAAGCACGTCGCGTGGCCTCGACAAGCGTGTCGGCCGTTGCCGCTCCGCACGGATTGTTGTGCTTGAGCACCACAGCGGCCTGGCCCGATAGGCTGCGCACCAACGCCAAGGCACTGTCCAAATCAAGCAGATTGTTGTACGAAAGGTCTTTGCCGTTGAGTTGGCGAGCCGAAACCAGGTTGGCCGACTCGCCGTCTGGTATCGCATACAAGGCCGCCGATTGGTGCGGATTCTCGCCATATCGCAACATCGCCTTGCGACGCAGAGAGACGTGTAACGTCGGCGGATGTTTTTCGTCCGCCGTCAGGTTCGTGAAAAATCTGAAAATCGCCTGGTCGTAGGCCGCCGTCTTCCTAAAAGCGTCGCCCGCAAGCTGACGCCGCAGCTCCGCTGTCGTTGCGCCACACGTGTCGATCTGTTCGAGGATTGTCGCATACTGCTCACGATCAGTGACGATCGTCACGAAGGCATGGTTTTTGGCCGCTGCTCGCACCAGCGTGGGCCCGCCGATGTCAATCTGCTCGATCGCCTCCTCAACCGTCACCCCCTCGCGGGCCACCGTGGCCTCGAACGGATAGAGATTGACCAAGACCATTTCGAATGACACGATCCCGTACTCTTTGAGCGCCGCACGATCCGAATCGTTGTCATGCCGACACAACACGCCACCGGCCACTTTCGGATGCAGCGTCTTGAGCCGCCCGTCCATCAATTCTGGAAAACCGGTGTAATCGGAAATGTCGCGGACAGCGATATCCGCCTCTTCCAGATGTCGCCGCGTGCCGCCGGTGCTGAAGATTTCGATACCGGCGGCCGTCAAACCACGGGCGAAACCGACCAAACCGAGCTTGTCACTCACACTGATCAGCGCACGTTCTATTTTGGGAGAGTTCATATTGATACCATTCAGGGGCGCGTAGGCCGGAACGAGCGGTAGCGCTGTTCCGGCACCTGACGATACGCGTGGGCCTCGTGGAACTCGGCCCACCCTACGATTGCCTACGTGTCTCGTCACTCACAAATCCAACGGTCAATCTACCAGTTGGGATGACACCTTTCAATCGTCGCTTGCCGGCCACCGATCACGTCGGGCGAATTTTATCTCTTGCCTATCTCGCGGTAGCACGCGAATAATTGGCCGTGCCCGACAAGCTCGTCAAGCACTGGCGCATTCAGCACCCCGGCTGCTGTGTCTCGACAGATTTTGTAGCTTTTCCATCAGCAGCCGGGGTGCTGAAATCGCTAAGCTGTATCGATTGCCAGCCCTGAATCTCATGCGACGGTTGTACTCTGTCGCATCGGACGACTGCCACACATCAAACGTGCGCACACAGTCCGCAGAATCGATGTACCTCTTTTTCACCGAGTGAAACGGTCAGATGACACAGAGCTAGCCCCCTCGCAAGACTTGTGACGGTCGCGCCGGTAAGGCAAGCACAGAGCGAAAAAAACTCGTGATCGTTTTATTTGACCACGCCCAAAACGTAACCTATATTCATTCTGGCCGTGGAGTTATGCACCCTTGCGGCCCCACCCCCCATAACAAAAAACAAAATCCCCTTCACGTGTTTGAGTGGATCAAAACGCGATGCGAATGCCCGGTGGTTTCGCTCGCGGGATAGAAAACTGTCCAACGCCCGTCTCTAGGGAAGAGCGTCTGGTTTAGGGAAGAATGTCTGGGATCCGGTGTGCCGGCGAGGGCCAATCGCGCGGACCGGAAGCAGGATGCGTGGACCGTTATTGATTCCTCACGACGGCCGACCTCACGCGGGTCGCGTCGGCACGTGTTCCCAACCCAGACGGAACCAGCACATGGCACGCTTGCGGATATCGCTATCTTTGAGAACTGTCCTTCTCTTCTTCCTGTTGCTGGCGATGCCGGCGACCAACACCGCAGGACAGAACGGCTCGACCGACGCGCCCATTCGCATTTCGCCGGCCGCCACGTCCGACGTGATCGTCAACCTGTTAGAGCAAGGCCGCGCATTGGAGGTTACGGGGCGTTGGGGCGAAGCGCTGTCACACTACGAGCAAGCATTGCTCGAACATCCTGGTAACCGTACGTTGGTTAGCCAACTCGATCTGGCCAAAATCCATTTCAGTCTGGAACGGCGTTTCCACAACCCGAGTTTTGCCAAATCACTAGCGATGCTCAGCGCACGCTCGGCCGATCAGCTCTATGCCGAAGTCCTGCTTAAAATTAATACACACTACGTCGCGCCGCCCAACTGGGCGAAACTCGTGATACGTGGAACCATGGCGGTCGACGTCGCGCTGGCCGACGTCGCCTTCTGCCGGAAAAATGTATCAGAATTGTCTCGCCAGCGCATCGACCAGTTCCGTCGCCAGATGTACCAGGTTGCCGGAGCCCAACCGATTCGTACGCGACACGACGCCAGGCAGGCTGTTGCCACAACGGCCGCACATGCTCGAAGGCAACTCGGCATTTCCGAAGCCGCCGTCATGCTGGAGTACATCGCCGGTGCGATGGGCGGACTGGACAACTATTCCGACTATCTATCCGCCGACCAATTGAAAGATGTGTACTCGCAAATCGAGGGCAACTTTGTCGGGCTAGGTGTTGAATTAAAGGCCAACAACGGCGACTTGCTCATCGTCCACGTGATTTCTGGCAGCCCCGCACAGCGGGCCGGCATCAAGGCCGACGATCGCATCGTCGCCGTCGACTCGCACGCGACCCGTGAATTGTCGACCGATGCCGCCGCATCGCTTTTGCAAGGCAAAGAGGGCAGTACCGTGACCCTTACGATGGTCACGCCAGGCCAATCGCCACGACACCTCACCGTGCGTCGCCAAAATGTCGACGTGCCGAGTGTTGAGGACGTAAAAATCATTGATCCCGATTTCCAAATCGGTTACATAAAACTGCCCTCGTTTCAGAAAACCACGAGTCGTGATCTTGACCTCGCCCTGTGGAACCTGCACGGACAAGGAATGCGAAGTTTGATCCTCGATTTACGTGGCAACCCCGGCGGTCTACTCACCGCCAGTGTCGAAGTTGCTGACAAGTTTATCAAGCAAGGTCCCATCGTCTCGACACGGGGCCGCAATGCTGAAGAAGATTTTAATTACGTCGCCCACGAACAGGGAACTTGGACGATTCCGCTCGTTGTGCTCATCGACGGCGACAGCGCCTCGGCCAGCGAGATCTTCGCCGGCGCCATCAGCGATCACCACCGTGGCACGGTCGTCGGCACACGAAGCTATGGCAAGGGATCGGTCCAAGGCATCTTTCCTTTAAGTATCACAGGGGCCGGAGTTCGATTGACGACGGCTCGATTCTTTTCACCTCACGGTCACGCGATCAGTAAGGTCGGAATAACGCCCGATATCGATCCACATCTAACTGCGAGAGTGCCCGTGGGTGAAAACGTGTCTGTCAGCAAGGTGGCTGCCAGTCATCAGGACATCGTTCTCGATGCGGGCCTGCAAGTCATACGCCGCCCGCTCGCCTCACGATAGAGCGCGTAGCCCCGATTCAGAAATTCACCGTCAGAAATTCGGCGTCGGGGCGCGAAACTCATCCAGATTGATCGAACGAAACCACTCGATCGTCTGCATCAGACCGTCGCGTAGGGGAACCTGCGGCTGCCAGCCGAGCTTCGTTCGGGCGAGTGAAATGTCCGGCTGGCGACGTGCCGGATCGTCCTGCGGCAGCGGTGCCTCGACCAGCTTCGACTTCGATCCGGTGAGTTCAATCACCAGCTCCGCCAGCTCGCGAATCGTAAACTCGTCCGGGTTGCCGATGTTCACCGGACCGATGAATTCGTCCGACCCGTTCATCATGCGAATCATCGCCTCGACCAGATCGTCACGGTAACAGAACGACCGTGTCTGGCTGCCGTCGCCATAAATCGTGATGTCCTGATCGGCCAGCGCCTGGCGAATGAAGTTCGACACCACGCGACCGTCGAACGGATGCATCCGCGGGCCATACGTGTTGAAGATCCGCACCACACGGATGTTGATCCGGTTCATGCGGTGATAGTCCATCATCAGTGTCTCGGCGACTCGCTTGCCCTCGTCATAGCACGCCCGCGGGCCGATCGGGTTGACCGCGCCGCGATACGTCTCCACTTGTGGATGCACTTCCGGGTCGCCGTACACTTCGCTGGTCGAAGCCTGTAAAACTTTCGCATGACAACGTCGGGCGATCCCCAAGACATGAATCACGCCCAGCACCGACGTCTTCGTGGTCTTGATCGGATTATACTGATAGTGTCCCGGGGCCGCCGGACATGCTAGGTTGTAGATCTGGTCGACTTCGAGAAAAATCGGCTGCGTGATATCGTGGCGAATGAGATCGAAGTTGGGCCGGTCTAGAAGGTGCGAAACGTTCGTCTTCTGACTGGTGAAGAAGTTGTCCAGACAAATCACGTCGTGCCCCTGGTCGACGAGCCGCTCGCACAAATGCGACCCGAGAAAACCGGCCCCGCCCGTCACTAGAATTCGCTGGCTGGATGACACGCGTCGTACGCTCCTGGCGTGCCCGTCGTGGCACCCGAAAGGAAGGTTTCAATAGAGCAGAAGATTGTGTAAGTATAGCTTTCTTCGTCGGCTGCGCCAGGTGTTCAATGAACGACACAAACGTAATTACCCGGGCCGTGATCCGACAGGGTGGCTGGGGCAGAGCCTAAGCGCCGCCCCAGGACGGGAAAGCCTGGCGAATAATACCCCAATGGCCAAATCGTCACGAAGTCGCCGCGAGTTTTTCGACTGTCCGCACTGCGGTGAGCCGGTGGTGGTCGGTGCGCTGGCCTGTCGCGCGTGCGGATCGGATGCAGAGACCGGCTGGTCGGAAGAGGCCGCCGCGTGGACGGCGGAACCGTCGACCGGCTACACCGACGAGGACGAATTCGACTACGACGACTTCGTCCGCCGCGAGTTTCCCGATCAGGCACCCGCAACACCGCCGCGAAAGTCCGTCCTGCGCTGGGCAATCGCCACGGCTGTGGTCCTCGCCTGCCTTGGCCTGCTGCTCTACACGTAGTAGGGCGTTTCACGATTGCTCCCATGGGCGAGCCACGCACCGTAATCAGGGCGAGCAGCGCACCATAAGCCCGTGGGTAACTGACAACTAACTACTCTCCCATAGCAGCCGAGGTACAGTTGCTAGAAACGCTCGTCACCGAGTGCCGTGTAGATACGATCGAGCAAGTCGATGTCGAGCGGGTCGTCGGCATCGACCTCCGCCGCAGTCGGGTCTTGGTTGTCGCTGGACGACCGTAGCGTGTCGTTTGACATGGCAGAAAGTGTCTCGCCTGGGCGATCATATGGCACGAGGTCGTAGAGTTCCGAAGTTACCGCAGCTTTTTGTACGTCGCGGCTCTCTGCTGGCGAGTCCGAACGTTCTGTTGGCTCTCGCAAAGCTTTCCAAGGTCGGCTGAATTGATCCTGCTCGCCAGCACTGCTGGGCCAATTTGCAGCTTGTGGCGGGCCAGCAGTGGCACCCTCGGCAGCCAAAGCGAGCACCATGCGAGATGGAGCGCTGCTGGCCGAGGCTGCGGCGGCTCCGATGTGCCACGCCTCGGGAAAGTTCGCAGGAAAAACAATCGTGCGATCACTCGTACGACTGACGAGAAAGTTGGCCGAAAAGAGAGCCAGATCGCCAAAACTAACTGAGCCGGATAGATCGAAATCCGATTTCGCGGCGGTCGGCGAAGTGCTGGAATTGTCCAAGAATACGGAAGCAAACCTCGACAGGTCACCGAAGCTGATCCGTCCATCGTCATCCAGATCGTACAGCAACGGCCAGAGTTCGGTGTTGGGACTTGAGAGTTGAACGGACTGAGCTGGTTCGTTGCCGGTGAGTGTGACGTTGATCGGACCGACGATGTCGAGCCACGATCCGGTGACCGGTTGGATGGGTCCCGCCTGGTCGATGCCGATCGGGACGCCGGGATCGTTGATCGTGGCTTGCAGCGCCACGCGGGCCAGCAAGACGTGTTGTCCCGACCCGACAAGGACAGGGGCGTCGGTCGTGGCCGAGATATCGACACGGCCGGCCAACTCATCGACCTCCGCATTGAAATCGTCAGCGAATGCGCTGCCCGCGTCCACCGATGCGACCGAAAAGCATGCCGTGTTGAACTCCAGACGGGTCGATGCCGACGCGACGCCGACCGATGCGTTTCCGTCGACACGAACCCAAAGTTCGACCCAAAACGGACGCCATTCGTCGATCCACACCGGGCTATCCGGCAACGTACCGACTTGATCGTGCTCTTGCGTCGTGGTGAGTTCGAGAACGAGTCGGCCGTCAACGTGCGCCACGACGGTCGGTTCGTCCTGGCCGGTGACCTCGATCTCAACCGTGGTGATACTAAACGCACCCCGACCGTCTGAAGTCGTATAGGTAAACAAATCGATGGCCGATTGGCCGCTCCCGAGTTGGCCTAATGTGGCCGAGGTGGTCGGATCGTATTCTAGTTGGCCGTCCTGGTGCAGCGTGACCGTTGCGCCAGACGCTAACGTGAATTCCGTATCGACTCGGCTTGCTTCGCCGTTGACATGCGTGACACGAAGCAAGTCGCCCAGGTCGTTCTCCAACACACCCGGTGCAAATTGCGTGATCGGCGTATCTTTATCCGTGCTGTATTCGTCTAGGACAGCCTCGATCGGTACGAAGACGATGACCGAAAACGAATCCTCGTCGAACCCATCCTCGTCGTCCTTCACTCCGACGAAGACCTCAAATACACCCTCGCTGGCAAATGTGTGAGTGGCGTCAAACGAACCGGCGGTGGGCGTACCCGACGAGCCGGGCGTATCGACGGTTGCGGCGCCGTTCTGCAGCGAGCTACCGTCGCCCCAGTTAATCACATAGGTGAACGATTCGGTGGTCGCGGGCGAACCGAATGGATTACTGAAACCGGAATCGGTAAACGTGGCGATGTCGGTAATCGACAGCAGATCGCCGGCGTGGATCGACTGGGTACCGGTGGCGTTGATCACCGGCGCCACATTGAAGACGGTGATCTCGATCGATTCGGTCGCCTCGCGTCCGGTCTGATCCGTGATCGTCATGCTCAGGATATAAACGCCGTCGTCGGGATAGATGTGACTGCCAAAGATGTTTCCCTGCCGCTGTGGGACGATGCTCCAACCAAGATCATCAATCGCGGCAAAATCCAAAGGACTGAACAGTTTTCGCTTGTTGCTGGCGATCGTCGGATCCATCGACGTTTCTATCTCATCGTCGGCTGTCCCCTCCGCCCAATGGTCCCCGTTCGAATTGAGCGGCGGGCTACCGGTCTCGTCGTACTCGGCCACCGATTTCGGCCCGTCGAACTCGTTGTTGACCGTATCGATCAGATTCTGAAAGCTGGGTGCCGAGCCGAAGCCGAACAGGTGTCCCAATTCGTGGATGGCGACGGTCAGGAAGTCGGTTTCGCCCGGCCCGAGCCCCTCGGTCGTCTCGCCGAAGTGCCAGCGAACATCGCTGCGGGTCGAGAACGCGATCGACCCGCCCCAGGGGCCGAGATCGGTTTCGTTGCCCTCGCTCAGTACGCCGGACTCGCCACGCGCCTTTACCGTGGCGATAAACGCGGCGGTACCGTTGGCATTGAATCCACCGAATCCACCGCTGCCAAGAGACGGTGCTTCGAGTTCCCGCCCCCCGGCAAACAATAGGATCTCGTTAGCCCCAATCATTAGGTTGGAAAGCGTGGCGGAAGAACCGGTCGCCGGATCGGCAAAGATGACGTCCCAGGTGTTGCTGGGGCCCGGCCGAATGGCGGCCAAATTGTCGGCAAGACGGCTGACGAATGTATCGGCAGCAAGCTGCAGGAGGTCGCGTTTTAGTAGAGTGTCGAAAAAGTTGTTGAAGTCTCGGGAATAGCTGATGATTACGGTCAGCGGTGTGTGGAAGGCGGGACTGGCGGAGACGCTTATTTGTTGACTCGTTCCATCTCCCCAGTCGATCGACGCGACGTATGTATCGGCCGGATCGGCATCGCGGAAAATAGCAGTCAGTTCAACTTCGTTGCCTTCGAGCGCGGAACCGTCGCCAGGCAATTCGAGTGTCGGGCTGTAAAGCGAAAGGGGCAGTCGGGTCTCGAGCGACTCGACCTCGAGGACGCAACGCCGCCTAGCACATGAAATGGACCCGCCCGGTCGACACCGGCCATGGGCTCGTCGGAATGTGGCCCGTCGTAATGTGTTCACGCTTTTCATCGGGGAGAATTGAGGGCTTGGCTTGTGAATCAACAGACCGCTAGACACCCCTTCGTTACGTAGCGAATCGGAGCAAAGTTCACCACGCCCCGCCGTGAGATCAGGGCAAGGGCCGTGAGATAGGGGCCACAGGATCG
>CAUYYY010000014.1:0-13371 GCA_963577165.1 Planctomycetota bacterium
CGTGCTGACCCATCTCTTCGCCTGTGCCGTGCATATGCGCCGACTCCACAAAACCAAGGCCGTAGGCCAGCGCCACACCTAGGATCAAGGCAAGCGACAGCTTAAATCGGTCATGGGTGTGAAATTGGACTTCCGGCAACAAATCGGCCAGCGATATACAGAGAAACACGCCTGCCGAAAATCCAAGAGCGCAGCCAACGTAAACATCCGGGTTACCCGCGATTTGATTCAGCCCGGTGACGAGCAGCACGACGCCGGCCGGGCACATGAGCGCGAAGGCCACGTTGACCACCTGCCTGGCACGTGGTAACCAGCCGCCGGCAACCATCAGCGACGTGATTGAAAGCGCATCGAGCGGCTTGTGTAACACGATCGCCAGAAAGACGCCCAGTCCATATAGTTCTCCTGCCTCCGCATGAGCCGCTTCGGCAACGACCGCGGCGCCCAGCGCGATGCCGTCGATCAAAGTGTGCAGGGCAAGTCCGATGGCGACGCCTGCCCAACTGAGATGGTGCGTGTGGGCCTGCTCATCAGCTGCCTGAGGATCGGCAGCTTCGGGCGCATCATGTTGGTGAAAGTGAAACGCGCGAATCAAAAAGAACATCAGCAACAAACCGAACATCGCCCAGCCAATCACCAGGTCGACCGACCCGGCCTTGGCGATACCGTGCGGCAACAGGTGCAGCAGGCCCACGCCCAGCATCAGGCCGCCAACGAAGCTGAGCATGACCTGCATTCGCGTATGCGTCAGCCGCATCCGCGAGGGAAGCCAGCCTCCGAACATTGACGCGGCGACGATTAGGCCGCAGTAGACGATCAGCGTGGAATGGAGCGACATGAGGGAAACGATCCGGTAATTCTTCAGATGGCTAAAATGTTACAAAAAAACACCTTTTCCCAACACGGATGCTCATCCAAAGTCGGGAAAGGTGTTCACTTCACCTTCACCAGCTTTATCTGAATACCCATCCCCAGGGCGCTCGCATAACGCGAAAGCGTTCGAACCGTGGGGTTGGGATTGTCGTTGTTCTCCATTCGACACAGCGTATCGCGTCCAATGCCCGTGGAAATCAGCATGTCGGCGAGGCTCTTTCCCTGCCGCTCTCGCTCCAGCCGAAGCAACTCGACAGCAAGTGCCGCCGTTTTTCTCGCTTGCTCGTATTGCCGGGCTCGCGACTTGAGGTCTGGCAACTCCTCGTCCAGTTTGTCTTGCAATCCCCTAATTCGGCGGCGCTCTTTTTCGGAAACTTTGCGGAAGATCCGCTTGGCTTTTTTCTTAGGCATCGTCCACCTCGTAGGCCGTAATGGGAATTACACCAAAATCGTCGATTAGCTCGTAGACGCAAATCAGCAGGCGGCCGTCGTCGCCGCGACCAAACGCGATCGGCCGGCCCGTGCTTTTACTGATTCCGGTGTCTCGTGGGTCGCACACAATTGCCTCGAACTCGTCTAAGGTTACGCCATGCGACTCGACCTTCTCCTGGGTATCATCCGTCCAAAAGAACCTGTAATAAGGCATCGACGGCTCCGGTGCGTTTCTTTCTCTATTATACCACTGTTGTGTTAAAAGTCAACATATTTATTTTCCAATTGGCTCCCTGGCCTGAGCAACGCGCTCTAAAATAAAAACACCTTTCCCAACACGGATGCTCATCCGAAGTCGGAAAAGGTGTTCACAAGCCAATGCCGCTGAGAGGAGTCGAACCTCCACGCCCTTGCGGGCACATGAACCTGAATCATGCGCGTCTGCCAATTCCGCCACAGCGGCTTCCGGGGAACAGCGCTACACGATGGCAAATGATGGCGGTTTTTTCAAGGCCACCGGGCAAATCTAGCAAGGCCGGTAGGCCGGAACAAGCGGTAGCGCAGCAGCGGCAGGCGCACGTGGCGTCGGGCGATGCGTCTCAATACCGGGCCATGTCCGGCTCGATCTCACGGGCCCATTGATCGATTCCGCCGGTCATGCTCTGCACGTTTTGAAATCCGTGCTCGCGCAGCCACTCCACCATCCGCAGACTGCGCATGCCGTGGTGACAAAAAACGACGATCCGCTCGTCGCGCAGCGGATCGAGCTCGGCGACGGCAGCCGGTAACATGCTGGTCGGCAGCAGCTTCGCCCCATCGAGCGACACCACCCGATGCTCGTCCGGTTCGCGACAGTCGACCAAATTCAACGGTCCGCCGGCATCGAGCAACGCCTTGACCTGTTGGCAGGAGATTTCCATTGATAGAGACGCCACGGAAAGAGATGCAACGCAGCCACTGGCCACAACTAAAGGAAGACTCACGCAAAGGCGCAAAGGAAGATAGGGGCGCGAATTACGCGGTCGAATTAATTATTTTTTGTGTATCTCGTTGCTATCTTACTTCAGCGGCATCTCCGATCGAGATACCACTTTCTGCGCGGGACATACGCCCAATCCAAAAAAACTGCCCCGAAGCACCAAAACTCCGGGGCAGTTTGTCATTTCACACAACTCGTCATTTCACGCAGACGAAACCACAGACGGACCTTTTCCGCCCGTGTTAACCTGCTCCACCCGACTCCGGTTCGCGGCCAGCCCGGCTCACGCGGTGTAGATAACTCGTCTCGTCGGTTTCCTCGGTGATCCCAGTGACATGGCCATCGGCGAATCCATGGATGATCACACCACCAGCGTGAGCACTGCTCGGGCCCCAACTTCGCACCTCAAGCGTACCGCTTCCGTTGTCACCCCCCGTCGGCAAAATACTTCCGTTTCCCGGCTCAACATAGTAATCCACATTCGCCGCGCCGACTCTGGGGCCTAGGTTCAGAGCCAATCGGTTAGCAGGATCAGTGTCTAGCACCAAGAGAAAGCTGGTTAGTGACTGCCCGGAAGTCGGGAAAGAAATGCCTTCATTAATTCGCTCCGGCCAATAGCCGATGACCCACGACGTTCCCCCATCGAACCATGCCGAGTGGGACTCTTCGAGTGTCTCGACCACCAAAATGGTCTTCGACGTACCATCCGTGATGTCGTTATGGGTCAAGCCTTTTTTGACGTTCCATCTATTAACGCTGTCAAAAGGAGGAATGACAATGTTCTCTCCTCGCGCTGCGAAGACCATGCCTCCGTTGCCGGCAAGCCCCAAACTACTGGCCGCGATCCTACCCGTCCTGTCCGGCAGGGATCCCGACGTGACAAGGTGCGTGGCGGCCATCGCGTTATAGTTGGTGATCGCCGGCGGAAGTTGGTTAACGCAATTAGGAACATACCGCGTTGCCACCAAAGTATTGACACGTTTGTTGCCCGGGTAGGTCGGGCAGATTAGTGTGCTAATGATGGACGAAGTAATGTGGGGTTGGGGTCTGTCGGGGTTGGTGTCATCCGAGACGAGGTGCCCCTCCCAGAACGAGTCATTTGACCTGAAGCGATTTGACGTCTGCCCATAGCGATCGTAAATGGTCGTTTCTTCAATGAACGGCAAAATCTTCGTGATCCAACTGTAAGCCCGGGGGCCTTTGTTGCTACCCTTCCGGCCATAGCCCGTCTGCACATTCTTGGTCCCAATGAGCGGAAAGCTCTTCTTGGCATCCAAATGTTCTTGCAAAGCGAGGCAGATTTGCTTCATGTTGTTAACACACCCGTTTCGACGCGCGGCCTCTCGCGCGGCCTGAATCGCTGGCAGCAGTAGCGCCACCAAGATGCCGATGATCGCAATGACCACCAGCAGTTCGACGAGGGTGAACCCTCGTGTTCGACGGTTGGCATCCATTTCACACCTCCATAGGGAAAAAAGGATAAAAAAGATAAAAACAGGGCGACACACGCCCAATGCCCTTCCCAAAGCCGCGGCCCTTGCCACGACCGCTCCGTGGGCAATCGTGATAAACCGCAGACACGGCCACCACCTAGGAATATGGCGGTAGTGTAGCATAGCCGGCCGGCTCGTGTCAAACCTCCTAATCACCGAAAATACCACTCCTCAGAGGGGCTCGGTGCGAGGGGAAAGGGCCGATGCAGGTAGAAAGCACCCCGGCTGCTGTGTCACAATGAGCCCCGAAGCGCCTCCCTCATGCTGCTCGCTACTTGCCACCAGCTACTAACAACCATATACATCGGACGATCCCTGGGGATAACCACGTATGACGTCGATGGTGGCCGTGATCGCCGGTCCTGCCCGCTCGGGAAAGACGCAGCGGCTTCTCGGGCAATATCGGCAGGTTCTCTCGTCGGACTTCACAGCACCATCGGACTTCACGGGGCGATGTCTCTGGATTGCGCCCACGACACGTATGGTCCGCGAGGTTCGAGATCGTCTTCTCGCGCCCGAACTGCCGGCATGTTTCCGGCCCGGCGTGATGACCTTCGATCAGGTTGCCGAAGTGGTCCTACACAACGCGCCCGACGCGGGCCAACCGATCAGCAACTCGACCCGGCGCCTGATCGTTCGGGGGCTGATTCGCAGCGCCCTGGCAGCAGGGCAACTACGCCACTTCGCGCCGATTGCCGACAGCCAGGGACTTCTCGATCTGGTGGTTTCGTTTATTGCCGAAATGAAACGGATCGAAGTCTGGCCACACGAATTCGCCGCTGCCTGTGCCCAGGGCGACATGACGGAGAAAGATCGCCAGCTCCACAACCTCTACGCCGCCTATCAAGACGTTCTCAACACGAACCGACTCTACGACCAACAGGGCCGCTTCTGGTCGGCTCGCACTCGGCTCCAGCAAGGGCAGGGCCCACCTTTCGAAAAACTGGACCTGCTGGTGGTAGACGGCTTCACCGATTTCACACGCACCCAGCATGAAATTCTCCAGGTGCTCGCCGGCCGCAGCCGCGAGACACGCATCTCGTTACCCTTAGATAGGGTCTCGGGGGACGGGGCAGCGGGATCGGATGGGGCATCGGGCCGCGACGATCTTTTCGATAAGCCACGGCGCACGCTCGCCGCCCTGCAAGACCGCCATCCAAATCTCTCAGTGGAACGGGGCCTCTCAGTGGAAGAGGTTCCGCGCGACACGAAAGCCTCCCGGTCGGCCATCGCGCATCTGGAAAGCGAGCTTTTCAAAGGCCCTCACCGGTCGCCGCCTTGGCGAAGCGAGAAGTCATCCGCCCAGCCGAGCGTCGAGGTGCTTTCCGTATCCCGCCGACTGGGCGAGATCGAAGAGATTGGCCGACGCGTTAAGCGACTCATTATCGAGAAAAATGTGCCGCCCGGCGACATCGGTGTGGTCTTTCGCTCGCTCAGAGAGTCGGCACCGCTGGTCCGTGAAGTATTCGACGAACTGGGCATTCCGCTCTCGATCGACGAGCACCTCACGCTCGGCTCGGCGCCCGTGCTGCGGAGCGTCGCGATGTTGGTGCGGTTGGCCGTCGAAGACTGGCCGTTCCGACTCGTGGTGGAGGCCATCAACAACGACTATCTCCGCGCCGACGACGACAGCCCGACCCATTGGCTCGCCGCCGCCGCGGCCGAACGGCTCGTACGCCATCTTCAAATCCCGTCCGGACGCGCGGCACTATTGCGACAGGTTGAAAAATGGGCCCAGGGCGTTGCGGTTGACCAAGTCGCGGGTCCCGAAGATGCCGGTCAAACGCCGACACCGACCGACGATGCTGCGATCGACGAGCAAGATTGGCCGACCGTGCGACATCGCCTGGCAGTCCGCGCTCTTCCGCTTCTTCGGAGGCTGGCGGAGCTGACCGAGGGCCTACCCGAGCGCGGTACGCATCGCCAATGGGCCGAGGCGCTCACGACGTTGGCCGAGCGAGCTGGGCTGCTTTTCAAACTACCAGCACCCCGGCTGCTTCAGACAGATGAGAGTGTTGGAAAGTCGCTCTGGAAAGCAGCCAGGGTGCTAACCGATCACCGTGCGTGGCAGCTTTTGCAGGAAATCCTCTCGGCGGGCGATCAAGTTTCGACCTGGCTGGGTCAAGGCGACGCCGAGCGATCACGAGACGAGTTTTTCGCGTTACTGCTTGATCTTCTGCATAGTGTGCCGCTGCCGAGCGTCCAGGATGAGACCGGTTGCGTACAGATTCTTGCCGCACCGAGCGTCAGAGGCTTACGGTTTCCGCATCTGTTTGTCGCCGGCCTGTCGGAAAAGGCGTTCCCCGCGCCGCAGCCTTCCGATCGACTCTACAGCGACGCCGAGCTGCGCCGTCTGATGAATGCCGGGCTTCCGCTCGTCGACCGCCGCCAAAGCACTCGCGATGAAATGTTGCAGTTCTACGAGGTGGTTACCCGCGCCGGTGAGCATCTGACGCTCAGCTATCCCGCCCATGATGAAAAAGCGGAGCCGCTCTCGCCAAGTCCGTACGTCGCCGAAGTCGAGCGGCTGTTTGATTCGGACCAAACGCCCGGACTAGTAACTGGGATGGGACGGGCGATTCGTCACGATCTGCATCATCTGAGCCCGATCCCACAATCGCCGCAGCCCCTGTCGCCGGCCGAACTGCGCGTTTGTGCCGTTTCTCGCGCCATGAGTGGCGACCACCGATTGCTCGCCGGGCTCGCGCATGGTCCCGCGAACGATCTTCCATCCGTGGCCCACCTTTGGCAGCCGATGGCCGCCGGGCTTCATGCCGTCGAGCAGCGCTTTCGCGGCGAGCGATTTGGTTGTTTTGAGGGGATCATTCAGGGTGACGAAGCACAACGAATGATCGCCGATCGGTTTGGCCCCGATGCGATGTGGAGTCCAAGTCGGTTGGAGCAGTACGCTTCGTGCCCCTATCAATTCTTTCTGGATCGCGTCTTGCGGCTTGCTCCGCTGGACGATCTGTCCCTCGATGTGGACTACCGTGGTCGGGGACAATTGCTGCACGCGGCACTGGCGAGCGTCCATCGAAAGTTGAACGAGCTCTCAGAATCGACCAGCTCGCCCGCCGACCTCGACCCGGACGTTTTTCTGGAAGAGGTCGAGGTGGCGATCCGGGCATTGATCGAAGCGACCCCGGCGGGCGGCGACGTTGGGGCCACGTTGCAAGAGCTCGACGGTCGGCAAGTCCGCCAGTGGCTCGGGCAATATCATCCGCGTCATGCCGACTATGACCGGCTGTCGGATGGGCTCGATTCGCCGTTGCGGCCGGCCCATTTTGAAGTTCGATTCGGGCCGGATCGGCATGGCCCAGTTGAACAGATCGCAGATGAACAAGAAGATTCTCGCAGCACCGATCAGCCGTTCGAATTGGAAGTGGACTCGGAGCGTATCCTGATCACCGGGCGAATCGATCGGATCGACCTGGGCATGGCGGCTGGCTGGCCCGTGTTTAACATCATCGACTACAAGTCAGGCAAATCGGACAAACTAAAATCAAAGGACATCGAAAGTGGAGATGCACTGCAGCTTCCGCTCTATGCCATGGCGGTCGAGCAACTACTGCTGGCCGGCAAGGGCGCCGTGCCCTGGCAGATGGGCTATTGGTTCATGGAAGGACCCGGCTTCGACAAGCGTTCGATCGCTGCCCATCAGCAAGATGAATCGACGCTTGAACCCACCGACACGTGGCAGACGCTTCGTCCGCGGATCCTCTCTCGGGTGCAGTCGCTCATTGACGGAGTCCGAGCGGCAAACTTTCCCGTTGAAAACGCAGATGAACATTGCACCGGTAGGTGTGACTTTAACAAAGTCTGTCGTGTGGCTCAGGCACGCGCCGTCGGCAAAACTTGGGTACCGCTCTGCGAGGACGCGCCATGACGCCTGCCCGGCAAGCACTCACTTCCGAACAAGATAAAGCACTGACGACCAGCGACGTCAGCGTGGCGCTGACCGCCGGCGCCGGCTGTGGCAAGACTTTCGTTCTGACCGAGCGTTTTCTCTTGCACTTGGAACCGACCGGTGGCGAGTCGGCCGATCTTAGTCAGATCGTCGCCATCACGTTCACCGAACGTGCGGCCCGCGAAATGCGCGACCGAATTCGCCAAAAATGCCAAGAGCGTATCGAAGCGTCGACCGGCGAAGACGCCCGCTATTGGCTCGATCTATGGCGCGACCTCGATTCGGCTCGGGTAAGCACAATTCACTCTTTTTGCACGACGTTTCTCCGTACTCATGCTGTCGAGGCACGGCTCGATCCGCAATTCAGCGTCTTGCAGCAAGCGCAGGCCGACACACTCTTGTCCGAAGTCCTTGACGACCAAATCCGCGACGATCTGGCACGGCGCGAGGAGACAACCGTCCGTCTGGCGTTCGATTATGGTCTGACCGAGCTCAAGGATCTTCTCCAGACACTCATCACAAGATTTCGGCGGCTCGATTGGACTCGTTGGCTTGAGTTGAGTCCCGAAGAGCTGGTCACGATTTGGCACGAGCATTACACCGAACATTTTTTGCCAAACCTCCTGGCCCAGTTCGTCGGTTCCAAATCGTCGAAGCGTGTGCTGGAGATTATGCGAGACACTCGTTTCGATGTGCCGCCGATGAACGAGCGTCGCGCCACGCTGCTCGAACGATTGCCCCGGTTAGCCGAGAGCAAGAATCCACTCGACGATCTGATGGAGATTCACGAAGCGGCCAAGGTAAAGGGCGCCGGCAAAAAAACATGGCCCGACGCCGAGGTGTACGAGTTGTTCAAAACGGCTGCCACAGCACTCCGCAAAGAAATTGACCGTGTTAAACCATTCGTCTCCTTCGATCGCGATTCGGCGTGGCCGGCGGCCCAAGCCGGCTGCGACTTTTTGCGGCTCGCTGTCGCGGTGATCGCCCGTTATGACCAGGCCAAACAGCAGTTGGCCGCCCTCGATTTCGAAGATTTGTTGATCCGCATGAATCAGGTTCTCACCGATCCGGCCCACGCGAAGCTGCGCCGGGCCATCTCATCGCAGATTCGCGCCTTGCTGGTCGACGAGTTTCAGGACACCGACGCGACCCAGGTCGAGCTGGTCAAGTCGCTCTGCGGAGAAGATCTTCTCAGCGGCAAGCTCTTTTTCGTCGGTGACATCAAGCAGTCTATCTATCGATTTCGCGGTGCGCAGCCGCGCGTGTTCGAGCAGTTGTGGGATCAGATGCCTGAGTGTGGGCGACTGCCGCTCAGTATGAATTTCCGCAGTCAGCCGGGCATCCTGCATTTCGTCAACGCGCTGTTTTGCGAGCGCCTTGGCGACGGTTATCAGGCGCTCCGTGCGCATCGATCGCAGCTCAGCAGCGAACCGAGTGTCGAGTTTCTTTGGGCAGCGTCTGACGAGAAACCGAGAGGGGGCGGCACGGCTGGTGCGGCACGGCGTGCCCGAGAGCGTGAAGCCGACTGG
The DNA here is from genome assembly GCA_963577165.1 of Planctomycetota bacterium. Taxonomy (GTDB): domain Bacteria; phylum Planctomycetota; class Planctomycetia; order Pirellulales; family CAUYYY01; genus CAUYYY01. The sequence goes on from CAUYYY010000014.1 coordinate 9,214, forward strand.
ATCGCGCGGCGCATCTCCGAACTACTCACCGGATCGCGACAAGTGATCGCCGATCGGCAACCGGCAGGCGGCGAGGCCCTTCGCTCAGCAGAGCCGGGCGACATCGCGATTTTGTTTCGTGCGCTGACCGATGTGGAAATCTATGAAGAGGCGCTCCGCAACCACGGCATCGAGTATTACTTGGTCGGCGGCCACGCGTTTTATGCACAACAGGAAATCTACGATCTGCTCAACTTGCTCCGCGCGGTGGCCAGCTTTGCCGACGACGTGAGCCTGGCCGGAGCCCTCCGCAGCCCGATCTTCGGACTCACCGACGAGGCGCTGTTCTGGCTGGCCCAGCATGAAGAGGGTCTCAACAGTGGGCTGCTGGCGACGCCTCCCTCGGCGCTCGACGATTCGCAGCGACAGTCTGTTGCCAGGGCTGCCGAAACGATTCAAGCGCTTCGCCGACTCAAGGATCGTGTTGGCGTAGCCGAGCTAATCAACGAGGCCCTCCGCCGGACAGGCTACGATGCCGTGCTGCTGGCCGAATTTCTCGGTGAGCGAAAACTGGCCAATCTTCGCAAGCTGATCGATCAGGCGCGCGAGAACGACCGTGGCGGATTCGGTTTGGCCGATTTTTTGGTACAGCTCTCCCAATTCGTTGCCAACAAGCCGAATGAATCTCTCGCCACGACCCAAGCGGAGTCGGCCAACATCGTGCGACTGATGACCATCCATCAAGCGAAGGGGCTCGAATTTCCCATCGTCATTGTGCCCGACCTGGCACGCAAAGGAGACCATCGCGGCGCCCGCGCGGCGGTCTCTCTGGCGCTGGGCCCGTTGGTGCCGCTGCCGAGAAAAGAGAAAGAGAAACAGACGGCTTGCACCGGCTTGGAAATGTACAAGGCGGCCGAGGCCGAGGATGAACGACACGAAACGGATCGGCTGCTCTACGTTGCCTGTACGCGGGCCGCCGACCATCTCATTTTGTCGAGCAGTATATTTCCCGACACGTGGCCGGGCGGACCGTGGCCCCAACTGCTTGCCGAACGATTCGACTTGCGGACGGGCGCTTGCCGCGGCACGCTTCCACCTGGCTACGACGATCCACGGGTGTCGGTGACGACCGAGCAGCCGCAAGCCGAGCGTCGGCCCAAGAAAAGTACATCGCGGCTTGAGCTGGAGAAGTGGACCGTCGAAATCGCTGAACTAGCGGACCGAGGCGAGGCGGCTTCGATCGACGCGGTGCGGCCTATTCCGATCGATGCGGCCGCACGTCGCCAGTTTTCGTTCTCGCGACTTAGCGGTCTCTTACATCTCGATTTGACGACCGCGCCGACGATCGAGAATGACGGTTCGGCGACAAAATTCCAGATGCCCGACGAGTCTGACGGGCTCCATGAAACTGACGGGCCCGACCCGCGCCAGCTTGGTACACTCGTGCATGACGTGCTAGAACAAGTCGATTTCAAGAATCCCGGCGATATTAAAACACTCATCGGACGCCATGCCTCGGCCCAGCGGCTCGACTTGACGGGCCCCGAAGTGGCCGAAGCGGTCCCGATGGTCCAGCGGTTCTTGGATTCGCCGATCGCGGCCGAACTGGCTGCGGCTCGGCAGATCCACCGCGAATTGGAATTCATGCTGGCCTGGCCGCCCGACGAGCCGGCTCTAGGCGGTCGCTATTTGCATGGGTACATTGATTGCCTCTACCAGGCCGCCGACGGATCGTGGCGAATACTCGACTACAAGACGAACCGCGTCGCGGCCGACCAAGTGGCGGCAGCCGCCGGGCCGTACGAAATGCAGATGTTCATTTATGCCCTGGCTGTTGAGCGCGTGCTCGGCCGGACGCCGGACGATTTGAGCCTCTATTTTCTGCGGCCCGCCGTGGCACACTCCGTTCGCCTGGACGACGAGAATCGCGCCCGCATCGAGCGGCTCGTGAACCAGACGATGGAATCGGCTGTCAAAGTTTCACGGTAATGCCACCAGCCGGGATGCTAGACCGGTGAACATGAAAATCACCCAGATTGATCCTCAAAAGCAACGCAAGTTTGCCCGCCGGGTCATCGGGCAACTGCAGGATGCCGGCTACGAGGCGCTCTGGGCGGGCGGCTGCGTCCGCGACGACATACTCGGACAAGTGCCGAAAGACTATGACATCGCTACCAGCGCTCGGCCGGACAATGTACGTCAGTTGTTCGGGCATCGTCGGACACTGGCCGTTGGTGCCGCGTTCGGTGTGATTGTGGTGCTCGGTCCACGCGAAGCGGGACAGATCGACGTAGCCACCTTTCGCGAAGACGCCACCTATAGCGACGGCCGGCGTCCGGACCACGTTACTTTCAGCACGGCCGAGCTCGATGCCAGTCGGCGCGACTTCACGATCAACGGTCTGTTTTTCGATCCGATCAAGCAAGAAATTATCGACTATGTCGGCGGACAACAGGACATCCAGGACCGCGTGGTCCGAGCCATTGGCGATCCGATGGCTCGACTTGCGGAAGATAAACTCCGTATGCTCCGCGCTGTTCGGTTCACCGCCACGTTCGATTTCGAGATGGACGAGGCCACGCTCGCGGCCGTGCAGGCGATGGCCGACGACATCCTCACGATCAGTGGCGAGCGGATCGGGCAAGAAGTTCGCCGAATGCTCGCGCACGCCTCCCGCGCCACGGCGCTCGAGTGGCTTCGTCGGTCGAAGCTTCTGCGTGTCGTGCTGCCCGAGGTGGCGGTACTCGACGAGAAGTGGCAGAGCATGTTGCAAGTCTCGTCGGCGCTTCACGACCCGAGCCTGCCGCTGGCCCTGGCGGCGCTGCTCTGCCAAAGCACCACAACGGACACGGCAACCGACGTTGTCCGGCCGATTCGCGATCGGCTACGGCTCTCGAATAGCGAAACCGCACGGCTCGATTGGTTGCTCGCCCGGCGGGAAGACGTGGCACGTGCCCGCGATCTTCCTTGGCCCCAATTGCAGCGACTGCTTATCCGTGACGGCATTGAGGAACTGTTGGCCCTTCACGAGGCAATCACCTCGACCGACGATCCGCATCTGGTCTATTGCCGCGAAAAGCTGGCCCTGCCCGCGGAACAATTGAATCCACCGCCGCTGATCACCGGGGACGATCTACTCTCTCACGGTGTGCCGCCCGGCCAACACTTTCAAGCGTTGCTCGATGGTGTCCGCGATTCGCAGTTAAACGGCGAGATTACAAACCGCGACGAGGCGATTGCTTTGATAGACCGGTTCATAGATAATGGCGACGGCTCCGGCGGCCCTGCTCGGAGGCACCCCGGCTGCTGACGAGCGGAGCTTCGAAGTTTTTCCGGATGCAGCAGCCGGAGTGCTAAAATCAACCAACAACAGGATCAATCATGGACTGGATCAGTTTCGTCTCGCGTTTCGTACACATCCTCACCGCCATCACGCTTGCTGGCGGGTTGATCTACATTAGCAGAGTGCAGTTGCCCGCCTTGCAAGAACATGGTGGTAACGGCCGCGAAGAGTTAAACGAAACGCTGCGGCGTCGTTGGGCCCGGATGGTCATGTTCTCCATAATGTGCTTGATTCTCAGTGGGGTTTACAACTACATCACGACGATCCACGCCGCCAAGGCGGGCCAAATCGAGCTCGCCTGGTTTTACCATCCGGTCGTTGGAGTCAAAATAATCCTGGCGTTCGGCGTCTTTTTCCTTGCCAGTATCCTCTCGGGCCGCACTCCCGCGGCTCGACGAACGCAAGAAAAGATACGTTCGCGGATGCACGTTGCGGTCCTTGCCGTGATAGTTATTATCGCCTTGGCCAGCGCGCTAAAAGTCGGATGCCAATTGCCGACGGGTGACGCTATCGCACCTCCAACCGCCGCGGAAACCGATGGATAAAAAAGCAAAGAAAAAGATCGACGTTCTCCGCAAACGGCTCCAGAAACTGCTGCCGCAATTGGCCGGATCCACGCAGCAAATGGACGATCCGAAAGAAGTGGCGAACCTCAAACAAGAGATTCAGAACGCCGAGGCGGAGATCGAACGTCTCAAAGCGTCGTAGGAGAACCGCAGATGGACGCAGATGAAAAAGGGTTAACGCAGAGATTGTCCGTTGAATGTCAAGTGTTTTGAGGTTGGATTTGAAACATTGTTTTATTTTTTAGCACACCGTAAATGCTTTGAACAAGT
>CAUYYY010000015.1:0-13327 GCA_963577165.1 Planctomycetota bacterium
TCTCTCTGGCTATGACTTTGCGATACGGACAATCCGCCCAACTTACAGGACTGAACCATAAACGGCTACCCGGAATCTAACTTGGCAACACCCTCGCAAGACGTCACAATGATTGGATGAGCCGAAACCATATCATACGCTTCGGCGCTCTGGGTCAGGTGGGCCAATTCGCATCCGTGGATGCGGTTTGTTATCCTCGGCGAAGTCGCGTCATTGTGCGGTCACGGCGTGGCTTGGAGATCGGCGAGGTGCTCGCCGAGTCGGGCGGGCTAGGCGTCGGAACTGGGCCAGTTAGTTCGATGCCGGACGGTTCGATTCTTCGGGGCATGACGGACGAAGACTGTTTGCTTGAAACGCGGCTTGAGCAAAATCGATGCGAGGCCTACGAAGCTTGCGTCTCGCTGCTGTCTGAAAAAGGGCTGCCAGCCACGCTGGTCGATGTCGAACATCTATTTGACGGCCAGGGACTCTATTTCTATTTTCTCGGCGATGTCACTCCGGAACTGGAAGCCTGCACCGCGCAATTGGCGGAGACTTATGAAACCAAGGTTCAGTTTCGCGAGTTTACCAAGCTGCTTACCGAGGGTTGCGGTCCTGGTTGTGGTACGGAGCAAGGCGGGCAGGGCAGTGGGAATTGCGAAACATGCAACGGTTGCAGCGTCGCCGGCGCTTGCGGCGTGAGTTCACACGGATGAGTTCACGCTGGGCCGAGCGATGCGAGCAGTTCGCCCATCTCGCCGGCCGCGTGCGAATTGTTCTGAGCGCGTGCCGCCTCGATTCCATCGCGCAGAAAAGTCCGCGCCTCGTCGATGCGGTCAAGCCGGACCAACTGCTGCGCCGTCATGAAAAAGGCCGGCACGTAAGGCGGCGTTTCACGAGTCAGCTCGCCAAGCAATGGCAAGCTCGCATCGTGCCGGCCTTCCTTGTCCCATTCCATCGCCAGGCTATATCGTAAAAAAACATCGCCCGGCAGGTCGGCCAACATTGCCTCGATTTTTTCACGCCTGCTATCTGTCATTTGAACTCAATTCTGACCACACGGCCCGATTTCTCAGCGGAATCGTCGGCGGCCGATCCAAACACCGTGACGTAGAGCGCGCCGTCGCGACCGAACACCATTGCCGTGGGCTTATCGAGCGCCGCAACCGGTACGGCCGCGATCGACGGCCGGGCGTCCGCCCAAGCTTCGTCCAGTCGGGATACGCCACCTTGCGATGGATCGTTCCAGGAAAAATCAGCCACGCAGAGTTGGTGCGACTCGCTCTGCGCCAACGCGGAGATGTCATGCAAACCGACCTCTCGGCACATGACAAGTTGTTTGTTGTCGGGGCGGTACATGGTGAGCAGGCTGTCGCGAGGCTGGTCCATTTCGCCCATTTGCCCGACCACGATGTATCCCTTGTGATTCATCGTGATGGCGACGGGCGCATCGACGCCGGTGGCGATCTTCGTCGATATAAATGGAGCGAGCGAGACAGGCTTGCCTCGCTTAACGGTTGCCTTGAACAGCCAGCCCTTGGCGTCGTCACCGTTGCTCGTGATATACACGGTGTTACGCTGGCGATTAACAGCCAAGCTATAGAAGTTTCCCTCACCGGTCGCGGTCTGGTCACTCTTGGGCAAGGGTCCGAGCGTATGTGCCGCGTCGGCGGTTAGGACTGATCCGCTGTTGGGCAGAAAGTAAACCCGTAGAACTTCTTCGCCGTCGACCAACCCTCCGCCACCCACGAGCAGCGTATTCCTACTGAGAAAAGCCAAGCCCAAAGGGCCGATTTTGTAGACGGGTCCGCTTCCGTAGGTGCCTTCCGGAAAACCGGTGATGACGTCGGCAGCCTCGCCTGGCTTGGTTGGATCGAATTTGACTACCCGGAGGCCGGCGCTGTCCGAAACAAAAATGTGGCCCGTCCCCGGCTGCAGAGCGATGCCGCAAGGATTGTCTAAGCCGGATAGCACGGTCTCGACGGTGACCTCTGGAGTCTGGTTTGCGCGGGCATGATTACCGCCTGCGAGAAACAGTGCCATCGCGGCGCAACATATTGACAGTGCCGTCGGGTGCTTCCAAACTTCACGTGCCATCGCGACTCCTTTAACTCGCTTTTTGAAAAGCCACCGAAAGACACAAAAAAAAGCGCCCGCGAATGACGCGAATCAGCGCGAATAACAATACGATTCCATCATGTTTTCATTGTGCGACAATTCGCGTAATTCGCGGGCTTGTTTTCGTGCCTTATTGTGTTTTTCGTGGCGATCTTCTTTCAGCCGATGCCGTGTGACGCCTCGTAAGCGGTGATTTTGTCCTCGTGCTGGAGCGTCAGTCCGATGTCGTCCAAGCCGTTGAGCAAACAGTGGCGGCGGCAAGAATCGACCTCGAACGTGAGCGACAAGCCGTACTCATCCGACAACTGGCACTTTTCCAAATCGACCGTGAGTTGGTAAGACGGATGCTCTCTAGCGAGTGAGAACAAATCGTCGACCTGGCCGGCCGGCAGCACAACCGGCAGCAGACTGTTTTTGAAGCAGTTGTTGTAGAAGATGTCGGCGAAGCTCGGCGCGATCATCACCCGAAATCCATAATCTTCGAGTGCCCAAGGCGCGTGTTCGCGACTCGAACCACAGCCGAAGTTACTACGGGCAAGCAATATACTCGCACCTCGCGCATCCGGTTTATTCAACTCGAAATCGGGATTGTCCGACCCATCGTCGTTGAATCGCCAATCGAAAAACAGATGCTTCCCAAATCCCGTTCGCTCAATTCGCTTGAGAAACTGCTTGGGAATAATCTGGTCCGTGTCGACATTGGCTCGGTCCAGGGTGACGACGACGCCAGCATGTTTGGTGAAGGGCTGCATGATGTGGTGGGTGAGTGAGGATTAACGAAAAACAAGATCAACTTTTTGCTTTCAAAATCCGAATATCGAAATCCAAAACAAATTCAAAAACAAGAAACTCGAATGTCCAAAATGAATCAGTTTGGACCTTTCCCTATGGTATTGGCATGCCTCCAGGCGTTTTTGAAATTTGGTGATTTGGATTTGTTTCGGATTTCGTGCTTCGAATTTAAGCAGCTTGTTTTTTCGCATGGCCTAGCGTGGTCATCTCTCAGGTATATTTCCACTGGCGTACGTCAACAAAATGTCCTTCGATCGCTGCGGCAGCGGCCATGGCGGGCGAGACAAGATGTGTGCGACCACCGCGTCCCTGACGACCTTCGAAATTTCGGTTGCTGGTTGAGGCACATCGCTCGCCCGGCTCGAGCTTGTCGGGATTCATGGCAAGACACATGCTGCATCCCGCCTCGCGCCAATCGAATCCGGCCTCGCGAAATACGCGGTCGAGTCCTTCTTCTTCCGCCTGTTTTTTGACTTGGCCGCTCCCGGGCACAACCATCGCGCCGACCTGATCTGATACCGTGTAACCGCGAACGACCGCCGCCGCCGCACGCAGATCTTCGATCCGGGCATTCGTACAGGAACCGATGAACACGCGATCGATTTCCACATCGGCCAGGACCGTACCAGGTTTTAAATCCATATACTCCAATGCGCCGGCAGCGCTTTTCTGATCGTCGCCTTCAAGCGCGGCTGGGTCGGGTACGCGGCCTGTGATCGGGGCAACCTGGCCCGGATTGGTTCCCCAGGTAACCTGCGGCGCGATATTGGCGGCGCTAAACGTCAACGACTTGTCGTAGGTCGCGCCGTCGTCGGTGGACAAATGGCTCCAGCGCTCAACGGCCGCATCAAAATCGGAGCCCTGCGGCGCGTGTTCGCGCCCGCGCAGGTACTGGAACGTCGTCGCGTCCGGAGCGATCATGCCGGCTCGCGCGCCCGCCTCGATCGACATATTGCAGACCGTCATGCGCTCTTCCATGCTCAAGGCCCGCACCGTGCTGCCTGTGTATTCGATACAGTATCCGGTGCCGCCTTGAGTGGTGATCTCGCCGATCAGGTAGAGAATCATATCCTTGGCGGTTACGCCCTTTGGCAGTGGGCCGTCAACACGTAGCTCGATCGTTTTGGGTTTGAACTGCAAGAGTGTCTGAGTCGAAAGCACGTGCTCGACCTCGCTCGTCCCGATGCCAAAGGCAAGTGCGCCGAAGGCTCCGTGCGTCGCCGTATGGCTATCCCCACAGACAATGGTCATGCCGGGCTGTGTGAAACCTAGCTCGGGCCCGATGATATGCACGACGCCTTGCCGAGGGTCGCCAATATCGAAAAGCTGAATTCCAAACTCCTGACAGTTCGCACGCAAGGTGTCGATTTGTTGCTTCGAAATCAGGTCGGCGATCGGGAGACCGCGATCGGTCGTCGGCACGTTGTGGTCGGGAGTGGCAATCGCCTGACCGGGCCGCCGGACCCGACGACCGGCAATCCGCAACCCTTCGAATGCCTGTGGGCTGGTGACTTCATGGATGAGTTGCAGGTCGATATAGAGGATCGTCGCCTGGTCTTTTTCGGCATGGACAACATGGTCGTCCCAGATCTTTTCGAACAGGGTTTGTGGCTTATTCGTGGAATCGGTCATGGCATGCGTCGAGACAGGAGGAAAGACGACAAGATGTGTCACCATTCTACCGTCTGACGCCGGTTTTCACTAGCGGCCAGCACCAACGAGCGCCTCTTGATCGAGGGCCTTTTTCTTGGGACAGCCGTGTTCGTGCCACCAACGCTCGGCGACCTCGCGCGTCCACAATCCGGCGGCATCGCATTCCAGCAGCGCGGAGCGCAACTGCTCGGCGTTGTCGAACCGGTCTTCCGGTGTTTTGGCTAAACAACGCATGACGATTTGCTCCAAATCCTCGGGGATTTCCGCTCGCAGTTCGGAAGGGGGAACCACGTCCTTATGCGCGTGGGCAATCATCACTTGCAGCGGTTTGTTGCCCGAAAACGGTGGCTGACCGGTAAGCAGGTAGTAAGCGACACCACCGAGCGCATACAGATCACTCCGCTCGGTGGCCTCATGGTCACCGGTCGCCTGTTCGGGCGACATGTATAAAGGCGAGCCCTTGATGGCGCCGTCAATCGTCAGTTCCATGGACGGCATATCGACGCCCAGCAACGGTTTCGCCAATCCGAAGTCGAGTAGCTTGGCTACGCCAAACACTCCTCCGCGATAAGCAGCAAAGATATTGCCCGGCTTGATGTCGCGGTGGATTAGGCCATGCGCATGCGCCTCGCTTAATGCGTCACACGTCTGCGTCAGTAAATGAATGACGCGTTGCGCGGGAAGCGGCCCATGTAGCTCGACCAACTGTGCCAGGCTGAGGCCAGGAAGATACTCCATGGCGTAGTAAAAAGTTCCGTCTTCGCTTCGGCCTTAGTCGAATATTTCGACCGTGTTCCAATGGGACAGCTTCGCCATGGATCGCACTTCTCGCTCGAAACGGGCTAGCATACGCGGGTCTCCAGCCTTTTCCGGGCGAACCACTTTCACCGCGCAGGGGCGCTTCATAAGCAGATGTTCAGCCAGGTAGACCTCGCCCATTCCGCCGGCACCAATCAGATGTTTCAGACGATATTGACCAAGCTGTTTCGCCTCGAACGCCTGGCGCCGCAATGTACCGATCGTCTGGACACCGACCACGGCGCTAACACCGCAAGTCCCCAGAAACATCGCCAGTTCGATCGGATAACCACGGAAGGGTGGTTCATTGAGAACCGCACAACACTGCGGCACAAACCACCACGAAAAAGCCAACACAACGAGCGGCATGGCGGCCAGCGCACCGATCACCCAGGCGGCCCGACACCACGTATTGGGGATGAACAAGGCGTACAGAGACATCAACATGATCCAGGGACCCTGGATTGCCGTCAGATAACCTTGTTCGGCGTGGCTTTTGAGCATCATGTAGTCCATAAAGACGAAAAAAATGGCCGGACAACCGAACACGATCAACTCGGTAAATCGCAACTTCCGAAGCGAAATCGGACACTCGCGACACAGACCCAGGCCCACGAGCCCCAGCATCACGGTAACAAGCACATGGTCCCAGAAGAGTCCCCAATGCAACGCGGTCGTATTCTCTTGTAGTGAGAACAATCTGTTGATGAGAAACGCCAAGAATCCTCCAAACATTAGCAACGCCGTAATTCGAAGTCGGCGGCGCAGTAGTCCCTGTGTCTCGGTCGACATATGGGGTGTGCTGCCCTCGATCAATGCGACCCGCTGGTGCGCGGCGGCTGCGGCGTCGATTGCATCGCCACGAGGTGAATCGAGTGTGACATCGTTCGAGATGGAGGAAGGCTCAGAGGTCACCGCGCGGATCTCCGGTCGTCTAGAGCTGGTCGAAATCACCAATCGCTAGCAGTCTGTTGATAAAGTGCTTTGGAAGCGAGGTTGCTCTATCATATACGATCCACGATAAGCGGGTAGGGGCGAAGTAATGGGCCGAGAAAAGAGCAGCCGAGGCTACTGCGGACGATCTTGAGTCAAGCAGCCCGGCGAGGTGTGGCTGATCGAGCCAGCGACTCGATCTGACTGTGTTCAACGCTTTGCCACTCGACTCTCTCGTCACGGAGTTGACGCTCTCGCAACACGAGCGAGTCGGCATGCAGCATTCGGGGCACATAGAACCAAGCCCGCTCGAGCGCAGCCTCGTCCGTACTGGCTGAGATGAGCAGTAGCTGTGTGCCGGACAGGGCATTCGCCACTCGACGCAGCGCCGTCAGTGGATCGCCAGGCACCAAGTGAATTTTCCCACCCGTCGCCGTCAGTCGGCGATGCGCCTCTTTCAGCGTAAGGCCGGCGTGAGAGACGCTAGCCTCAAAGGGCCCGGCTTCGAACGACCCGGCTTCGAACAGATCAATGCCCGTGAAATGGACTTGGCCATGGGCCGCGAAGCGTTGTGCGACTTCGATGAGCAGCCGCGCGCGTCGAGCGTCGCCCACTCCCAATTGGACAATGCTCGCCACCCGGTATCGTCGCATATGTCGCCAGAGCCAGCGATCTCCTTTGGGCTGGGAAAACCAGGCCAGGTGCGCGAATTTTAGACGACTCATAGCTGCCAAAGGTTCGGCTCCGGAATGTGCAGTGCGGTCCTATCTCTATACCTTTCGGCACACCGAACAAGCAAAATAGAGGGGAATTTGTCGAGACCAGCGCGTCATGTACCGTGGTACTGGCGGACAGGTATCAACCTAAGCAAAGATCTCTTGACCCTCGGCCTTGATGCTGAGATGATCCGCGGCCCGGCCCAATGTAGGCCGGAACGAGCGGTAGCGATACCCCGGCAAGGCCCGCTCTTTCACCCGCCTGCTATCAGGAGGCATTGCCGGCCATGATTCGCACCACGATCACCATCAGCGCTTTGTTGCTGACGACAACGCTGATCGTCACCGGATGTCGCTCACCTTATTACGCGGACCGAGGAGCGCTCTTTGGCGGACTCATGGGCGCGGGCGTTGGCGCGATCGTCGGGGATGCTGTCGGCGATGCGGGTGCCGGTGCCGCGATTGGTGCGGGTGTCGGTGCCATCACAGGCGAAGCTGTCGGCGAAAGTCTCGACGAGATCGATGCGCGGAACCGGGCCCAGATTGCTGCCCAACTCGGGCGGACACCCCAAGCAGGCGCCGTGACCCGCGAGGAAGTGATCGCGATGAGCCGCTCTGGCGTGGCTCCGCGGCTGATCACTTCGCACATTCGCAACAACGGCGTGGCCAGGCCCCTGACGACCACCGACGTGATTCACCTGCACAAGCAAGGCGTCGCAACCGAAGTCATCGAAGCGATGCAGTCTCCTCCGATGGCTCGCGCGCCGGTCCGGTCGGCACCAGCGCAGCCGGTCATTATCGAAGAGCATCATTACGGTTATCCATGGCTGCATTACGATTTGCACCACCACTCGCCTCCGCGACACCGTCGGCATCGGACAAGCTGGGGATTCTCGTTCTCGGGGTAGGGGTTTCGCGGTCCGACTTGCCGTAGCGGACGCGGTAACCGATAATTGGTCGGTCTTGTGATCCGCTTCCGCGCTGCTCGATCTGCTTTGTGAAAAGTTCCATCCAGCCGACTGTCGAAACATTTTATATTCCGGCGCTTGATTGCTCCGACGAGTTGGCCCTCATTGAAAAAGGTCTGCGTCGGCAGATCGAGGTCGGCCGCGTCACGGTGAATTACGTCAACCGCACACTGCGGATTGAACTTGACCGCGAGGCTTACAATCCCGCAGAGGTCGCGGCGGAGATTCGTCGTTTGGGGTTCGAGGCCGAGCCCGTTCCACGGGATGCGGTGCCCACGGTTTTGGACCACGTGCCACATCGGCTTCACACGTCGACGGCGATCGGCGGTTGCTTGTTGCTCTCGGCGGCTGTGGGCTGGTTGTTGGTCGACTCAATGACTGTATGGATCGCGGCACTGGCGATCACCTCGACGGCGGCCTCGTCTTATCGTGTGGCGAGTTCCGCGTGGCGAGCGGTGAGACTTCGCGCACTCGACATGAACGTGCTGATGACGCTTGCCGCAACCGGCGCGATCGCCACCGCCAACTTCTTCGAAGCAGCGACCGCCATGTTTCTCTTCGGCATCTCCGTATGGCTGGAAGCTCTCAGCATGGGCCGCGCTCGCCGAGCCATTCGATCGCTGATTGAGCTCGCGCCAACCGTTGCCCACCGTGTGGCGAAAACAGATGATCCTGGCAACGGAAACCATCGACCACTGGAGACCGTGGATCCCGCGGTGCTGGCGCTGGGCGACGTGGTCGTGGTGAAACCGGGCGAGCGAATCCCAATTGACGGCACCGTGCTAGCCGGATCGTCGGCCGTTAATCAAGCGCCAATCACAGGCGAAAGTGCCCCGGTGGAAAAGAGCGAGGGCGACTCTGTTTTCGCCGGAACGCTCAATGGCGAGGGATCGCTCCGAATCGAAACAACGCGAGAAGCAAAAGAAAGTACGCTTGTCCATATCGCTCGGCTAGTTGAGCAGGCACAGGCCACGCGGTCTCCCACGGAGCGGTTTGTCGATCGTTTCGCACGTCGCTATACACCGGCAGTGATTTTGATGGCAATCACGATGGCCGTTCTGCCGTCGATCATGGCCGGCGAGTTCGACAAAGAATGGTTCCACAGTAGCCTGGTGCTGCTGGTGATCGCCTGTCCCTGTGCGTTGGTCCTCTCGACGCCGATCACGATCGTGTGCGGACTTCACCAGGCTGCGAGGCGTGGCATTTTGATCAAAGGGGGCGAACATCTGGAAAATGCTGGCCGTGTCGACGCCATGGCGCTGGACAAGACCGGCACGCTGACGACCGGTGTGGCCGAGGTCGTCGATATAGAGCCGCAGCAAGGGCATTCCCAAGAAGAGGTGTTACGCATCGCAGCGACACTCGAGATCCATAGTGAACACCCATTGGGCCGAGCAATCGTTGCGGCGGCAGAGGCTCGCCATATTCGCTCTCCTGAGGTGTCTGGCTTTACGGCGCTGCGAGGCTTTGGCGTTCGTGGCGACCTGGAAGGCCGATCGTGCCTGGTCGGTGCGCAACGTCTGCTCGAGCAACAGGGCATTGAAACCGACTCCCTGGAAGAGCGCGCAGCGACGGCGGCCTGGGTCGCTGTCGATCATCAGCTGATTGGTGTGATCTGGCTCGCCGACTCATTGCGTGACGATGCCGCCGCGGCGCTGTGTGAACTCAAGTCGTTGGGAATCAGCAAATTCGTGGTGCTCACCGGCGATCGAGCGGCTGTTGCCCAGGGAATTGTCGAAAAGTTGCCGTCGGACCTGGCAATAGACGTCCATGCCGATTTATTGCCCGACGACAAACTCGAGCACGTCGTACAACTGACGCAGGCGCAGCCTGCTCTGGCGGTAGTTGGCGACGGCGTGAACGATGCGCCGGCACTGGCCGCTGCACGCTTAGGGATAGCGCTCGGTTCGGAAGCTAGCGACACCACGCTTGAGACGGCCGATGTGGTCGTTATGACGGCCCAGTTGTCTCGACTGCCCGAACTGGTCCGACTCGGCCGGAAGTGTCGACGGCTGCTTGCCCAAAATATTATTTTCGCCCTTTCGGTTAAGGGCATTTTCCTTGCGCTGGCGGCCGCCGGTTGGGCGACGATGTGGATGGCGGTCGCGGCGGATGTGGGTGCCAGCTTGGTGGTTATTGCCAACGGGATGCGGATGATCGGGCCACCAGTCGCCACAGGCGACTCGTCGTGGCGAGCCGCAACCAAAGGAAGATAGCCACGGATTGAACACGGGTTGAAGGAAGAGAACCGCAGATGAACGCGGATAAACGCAGATTTCCTGGTCCCTAGTAGGGCTTGGACGCGAGGGAAGATTGACATCAAATGTAGTATATGATCAGTAACAAATCACCTTCAGAAACTCCAACCCTTTCCTTAGCTGCGTTCATCTGCGGTTCCCCTTTGTGGTATTACTCCTCCTTTTTCATCCGTGGCCAACAGCTTTCCGTCAACGGTTACCCAAATACATACTGGCACTCTGCGGCTGTTTCCTTTATTCTATCGAGCATGAATGACCGTAACACTTTGCCGCCCAGCCCGGACCTGATGTCCGCGGAAGATACTGTACTGCTGGTGCTCGACGCACAGAAAAAGCTGGTTCCGCTGCTAACGGATCCCTCGCGCGTGGTGTGGAATATTCGACGTCTGCTGGTCGGCGCCTCGGTGCTCGGTGTTCGCGTAACGGCGTCGGAGCAATATCCCAAAGGTCTGGGAAAGACGATTCAGCAACTCGCTGCGCCGCTCAAACAAGCTGGCGTGACGTCCGTTCCAGAAAAGGTGACGTTCAGTTGTGGCGGCTGCGAAGAAATCGTAACGGCGCTTGAGCAGTGGGGCGTGAACCGAGTATTGGTCGTCGGTGTTGAAACACATGTGTGTGTACAGCAGACGGTTCTCGATCTGCAAGCAGCCGGATATCGGCTTTATGTGGCTGTGGATGCTGTCGGCTCGCGTAACACGATCGACTATGAAACCGCACTGCGACGAATGGAATCGTCCGGCGTGACGCTGACCACCACCGAGGCTGTGCTGTGCGAGTGGTGTCGGGTCTCGGGCACGCCCGAGTTTAAGGCGATCAGTTCGCTGCTGAAGGAATCGGTACCCGAGAGCCTGTGAGCTCGGTAGCCTGTAATTGGCGGCCTGGGCATCTCACAGGAAACAAACTACCAGCACCCCGGCTGATTCAAACGAACAGGGGTGTTGGAAATTGTGCTGGACAGCAGCCGGGGTGCTAACTTTGGGGGCCTGGTCGGTGATGCACGGGAAAATCAGTTTGCCCGTGGTACACGGTGTGGACCCAAAAACGGCCATTCATGTCACCTATTTTGCGCAGTTTTACAGACAGTGCGGAGTGGGCGTAGTCGAACACTTGAAAATTAGGCGGCGGAAGGTTAAGGTTTGCGCGATTCGGGGATCTGTTTTTTGTTTTGCCTCGTTGTGCCGGGCGAACGTCCAACCGGCAGATCGCGCCGACCACGGATTGCGTGTGGTGCGCGGTGAATTCAAGGAGGATCGTCATTTCGCGTCTGACGTAAGTACGTGGAATGAGGCGGGCTCGCAAAGGCCGTGTCACCATGTTAGTACTTTCCCGAAAAGTTGGTGAGCGCATTCTCATTGGCGATCAAATCGCCATAACGGTGGTCCGTCTTGCCCAGGGTGGTGTGCGATTGGGCATCGAAGCGCCGGCGGAGTTGTCTGTTGTTCGCGAAGAGCTTAAGGAGCGACTTGACGCAGAGCGGCTCGAGGTCGATCGCAAGGCCAATAGCGCGGCCCACGCTAAACCAAGGTGAGCGCGGGGAAGACTGGGGGCTAGGGGGCACGTTGTTCCAACCGCTGGCTTCCGCCTGCGGCTAATAGTCTTCGCCTGCGGCTAGTAATCAGAAATGGCGGTTCACTTGGCTGCCGGTGTTGTGTCCGATAGTTCGCGCGCCGTGTGTTGGATTTCGGATTCGCGGCGCAGGTCGATTACTTGAGGCAAGGGAAGAACTTTCGGACGGCGGATCGATCGTCGGAGGTGGTCGAGTTTTTGTGTGTCGGACGGCTCGTCCGCGACCCGAGTGTCCGGTGCATGACCCCATAGAATTCGCGTTCCGCTCTGCGTCCTCAGTTCGTAAATCGCATGTTTGGCAGCTACCGCCGTCTCGGCTGGAATTGATGTCGCCGGTGTTTGACTCAGCGTGATGGCGGCCAGACCGAACTCTTCCCAGACATTTCTCAGCAACACAGCCAGGCGAGCGGCTCCGGGAACTCGTGGGTCATTCCACTGCTGGCCGACCAACGGTTGAGTCAATATGCCGACGATGCGTGGGAACCGCTTTTTTTCCTGACGGGAAAAACCCTCGCCCGGAAGACGTACGCCCTCGATATCAACCGGCAATAAGTCCGCATTATCCTGCACTTGTGTGTCCACTACGGCTACCGGTTGCCGATAGGCGAGGTCGACGATAACGTGCGGACCTGCCTGCTTGGCCACCTGGCGGACTTCTTTCACCCAGGGATGAAATGTGAAGGCATCGGCGAGTCGGTTTGCCAGGTCTTGGTCTAAGACCGAAAGATCGGCATCCAGACTCGTGTCACGTATGACTTCAGATTTTACATCCGCTCGGACCCAAGAGGGCGGCGGAGTGATTTCAATATCTTGGGATCGGAGCGCATAGTGTGGGGTCTCGGATAGGAGCAGTTCGACATGTTGCCAGACTAGATGCGCGGCACCAGCAATCAGAGCAACCAATGCCGCGGCCACGATGAGTCGTGGACTGTGAGGTAGCAACAGGTCGAGCGCACGACCGGCTCGACCGAGCCAGATTCGTACCAGCCCCGGTGATTTACGACCTGGTGACTTACGTCGTTCTGTGGAGTTCATCGCAAGACCTCCTGGGCAAGACATTGGCGAACGAGATAATCGCACAGCGTTGGCATGTCGATGTCGTCTTGAAAAGCCGCTTGGGGTGCCAGGCTCTGCTGGGTCATGCCGGGCGACGTGTTGATCTCGAGCACAAACACCTCATCCGCTTCATCGGCAGACGAGAGCATCAAGTCGACACGGACCAATCCGGTTGTGCCGATCGCCTCGGCTGCCGCGACGGCTGTCTGCTCGAGCCGATCGATTTGTCGGCTTGTCAGTTCGGCAGGAAAGCTGCGAGTAATGGGCGGATCATTTTCGGGGCTATCGGTTTCGGGGCTGTTGGGCGTCGTGTGATACTTGGCTTGGTAGGTGAAAACCTGTCCTGCGGTGATTATCTCGATCAAGGGCAGCGGTCGGCTTTCGATCAACGCCACGGTAAACTCGCGCCCGTCGATGTACCGCTCGGCGATCACGCATGGGTCGTATAATTGGCACTCGGCGAACGCGTTGTGAAGCTGATCCTCGTTAC
>CAUYYY010000016.1:0-13155 GCA_963577165.1 Planctomycetota bacterium
ATTGTCGATGATGACCGGCGAACTCTTGCCAGCATCCATGACATCCTTGAGCTTCCGCAGTTCTTCGCCACTCAGGTCACCTGAAGCGTTGCCACGAAAGGCGACTAAGGCGCCCATGCGTGTGCCTTTGATGTTCTCTTCGCTATGGCTCATGTAGATCATATCGCCATCGACCAACGGCGAGACGTTCAGCCCGCGACGCGAGAGGGGGAAGTGCCAGATAGGCTGACCCGTGCGAGGCTGCATGGCCCAAACTTGACCGTCGCCGGAGCCGAAGACCATGGCCCACTGGCCGCCGAGCCGCGTGAGAGTCGGCGTACTGTAGGTCGTGTCGTACGGAATCAGCCGTGTACCGTTGAACCAGACCATTTGCCCGCTAGCTTTGTCGAACGCCATGAATCGATGGGCCGGCTTGGCCATCAGGCCCGTCGCGGGCGTATCGCCCCAGCCGATCACCACAGCGCTGATGATCACCAGGTCGTCGAAGACAACCGGAACATTCGTCCGTCCGCCATACGTGCTCAAGAAACCATATTGCTCGTGCAGCGAGTGTGACCAGATGGTCTCGCCCGTCTTTCCGTCGAGGCATTGGAAGTAACCACAGACGCCCAGGGCATAGACGTGGCCCGTCGCCGGATCGCCCACGCACGACGACCAGCCGACCCGAGTGTCGGGCACGTCGGACAGATAGACGTTAAAACGGTTTTCCCAGATTTTGCTGCCGGTGGCCGCATCGACGCAGACCACTTTTTCGCCCTCGTCAGGTGTTTCCGGATCGGCGAGAACGATTGTGTAAAGTTTGTCGCGCATGACGATGGGCGTACTGCGACCGGCCAGCTCGGCACTTTTCCAGAGTACGTTGCTGCCTTCGCCGCCTCGCGGGTCCCAGCGGTCGACCAGATCGGTCTCGCTTCCCGTCCCCATGAGCCCCGTGCCGTTCTGCCATGGGCCGCGCCAGTTGGGCCAGTCGAGTGGATCGGCCGAGCCGGGCGGTGGGGAGATCGTGCCGGTGTCTGATTCGACGGCCGTAGCGGCCCGGGTGATCGTCAACAGGGCGATCGTCAGTAGGGTGAGTATCGCCAGGCATTGTGTCACCAGAGGGAACAAGAAGATTTGCCGCTGCGTTTTCATAGAGTCTCCTGACGACACGAAGGGAACCGACGTTTTCGGCCTTGATTCTATGGAAGATAGCACAATATCGCCTGCTGGACCATGCGTGGAGGCGGGACCCGATAATCGGCAGAGTTTCACCGGCTTATGTGGAGCGCAAGATTTACCTAACAGTTGATGTAAACCAGTTGCTGAAAATTACTTCCGATCTCTTAAGGCATCTTCCCTAGGCTGCCGATACGGTAATTGTCGCGAGACAGGTAATTGTCGCGAGACATCAGTGGAGTGCCTTAGGCGGCACTTTAAGCGTAAGCGCGCCGGCAAACCGATCCCCGCTTGTTCGAGTCAAGGACTGGCTCGACCGGTTCTGGCGCAAAACCGTGTGAGCTGCGAGTACGAACCCACCTTTCCTTCCCTCCGGCACTTAAAAGTGCCTCCTACGGCCAAGCGTGGTCGCACCCCCTTGGGCGTCCACCAGCTGACCTACCGAATGACCATGGCCAGCGACTTGTCGTGGGCGGCAACGCGCGTTGCCGGAAGGCAGAAAGATCCCGTGCTTAGCGGCTCCAGCGTAAAGGAGACGTTGCTCGATGAGATGGAACATGGTTCTTGGCGCGCTAGTCCTTAGCGTAGGCCTGAGTAGCCAAAGCTTTGGCTTTGAATTACTCGATCGAATGTTGAGCTTGGGCTGCGGTTGTGACGCCCAAGCCTCGTGTTGTGCAAAGCCAACGTGTGGCGCTGCCGCCGCCACATGTGGCTGTAAGAAAGCTTGCGGTTGCAAGAGCCGCTGTGGCTGCAAAGATCGCTGCGGTGGCAAGAACCGCTGTGGTTGTGCGAAGAAGGGTGGTTGCGCCAACAAGGGTTGTGCCGCGAAAGCTTCTTGCGGATGTGCCAAGGGTGGTTGCGCCGCGAAGTCGTGTGGCTGCAAAGATCGTTGCGGTTGCAAAGATCGCTGTGGTAGCAAGAATCGCTGTGGTTGTGCGAAGAAGACATGTGGTTGCGCTGCCAAAGCCTCTTGCGGTTGTGCGAAGAAGTGTGGTTGCGCCGCGAAGGCGAAGTGTGGTTGTGCCAAAAGCAGCTGTGGTAGCAAGAGCCGCTGTGGTTGTGCGAAGAAGAAGATATGTGGTTGCGCCGCCAAATCCTCTTGCGGTTGTGCCAAAAGCTGTGGCTGCAAGAAAGATCGTTGTGGTGGTGGCCTGTTGAACTTGTTCAACCGCTGTGGCTGTGACAATGGTTGTGCCAAGAAGTGTGGCTGTGCCGCCAAAGCTTCTTGTGGCTGTGCTGCTGCGACACGCGGTTGTGGTGCCGCGGCCGGTGCTCCGAGCGACGATGTCGCCGCTCCGATGCCGCCCGCTCCGATGGAAGACAGCTCGGCCTCGCTGGGCAGCCGGCGACGCGTTGTCCAGGCCAGCAACCTGATCCGCTAGTCAGGAGAGCTTGCTTTCGAGCGACTTCTTAAAAAGTTAAAAGCCTGCTCGGGACTTCGGTCTCGGGCAGGCTTTTTTGTTTACATCTATGGTTTGCGCTTCGCAGCCTCGATCAGTCCGGCGGCATAGCCCAACAGATCGCCTCTCTGGCGACAGATCTCAAGATACCGATCGAAATGACCCATCTGCTGGGCAAGCCACAGACGGGTCGGTGCGTAGGCGGATAACCTCATTTCGGGCGGCACCCGCAGAGCCCAGGCCTCGAGCGCCTCGCGAAACCGACCCAAACGGGCCAGCAGAATCAAATAGGTCTCGATCGCGGCGGTGCCTTCCGCTGCAGCGCCTTTCATAGCAGTGCCTTCCGCAGCAGTGTTTTCATTTTGCGGATCGATTTTTCGGGCTTGTTCGGCGAAATAGTCCAGCGCCTCGTCGACCCGCTCACCCAGCAAAGCGGAAAAAAACAGGGCGTGGCTGGGATACAGATCGACAAACGGCTCCTCGCCCGCCATTTGCAATGCCGGCGCCAGACGTCGGCCATACTCGGCCAGGTCCACGGCCAACCACAGCGGCGAAGCATCTTCTGACGAAGGAGCCTCTTCCAGCAGTCGGGCGAACCGCACGATGGACGCCAGATGCGAGATGTCGATGTGGTAGTTTTCGTCGTCAAATAGCCAGACACGTTTCTCGATCAACTCGGCGAGCGTGGCCTGGCCCGGTTTCTTCTTTTCCCGTTGCTCGATGTGCGCAAGTACATTTTCCAAAACTTCCGTGTGCAAGTGACGAACCAGACGCTCGGCAGCCGACCGCTGATAGCCAATCGCCAAGGTGGGCATCACACTTTCGAACAGAGTGATCGCGTTGCAAGTTCCATAGCGGCGCAATACGAGATCGAATCCGAGGTCCGGTGCGACTCCTTCGTGCAGGGCGATCTCGACAAGTTCTTCCAGCGAGTCGTCCGTCGGCTTGGCGCGGGCCAATTCCTCGGCGACCGGCTGCTTCTCGCCGATCGGCCGCAGATAAGCCCAGGCCTGACGAAACTCGCCCTCGGCCAACAAATGTTGCCCGACCTCACGACATGCGTCCATGTACGCCTCTTCGGTTTCGGTGCGGACCGGTTCTCTCAGGTCGTCCAGTGGCGGCGCTTCTCCGAGCGGTAAGGAGAGTCGATGTCGGCTCTGCATCAGCCGCAACTCGAACAGCTCGTGATACCGATGCTCGACGCGCAGGGCCTCAGCCAGCCGGTCAAACACGATGTCCGCACTTTTTTCTGACCGCAGTGAGTCGAAGAGCGTATCGGACATAGAGCGCGTTTCACCAAAGTATAGCGGGATAAGCTCTGGTTTCACCGATCCAACACGTCGCCGTGTCGCACCACGTATGTGCAACTTACACGAGCAGACCAAGTGACTTGATCAACAGGCTGCCTAACCGGCCCTGCCAATTGTACCCAATTGCCAACCGCATTGCACCTACCGCCGCCGACCCTGTTCGCTCCCAGCCAGCTGGGGTAGCATGGGCAGAGTTGTCCGTTCATCTTTTGCCGCCGTTTTGTCCGATCACCGCCCATACGGATTTCTTCCATGTCGACCGCCGATTTTGCCGGCCAGACGGTGGCCGCCTTTGAAAGCCGTCGAGCCGAGGAAATGGCCCGGCTCATTGAGCGGTGCGGGGGCGTACCGCGGGTCAGCCCCTCGATGCGCGAGGTGCCGCTGCCGGCCAGTCGCGAAACGATCGATTTTGCCAACCGGCTCATCACCGGGCAGTACGATCTACTGATATTTCTTACCGGCGTCGGTGTCCGACACCTTGTGGCCCAAGTCGAGCGGCAGGTCGACCGCCAGCGATTCCTCACCGCCATCGCGGACGTCACCACCGTCGCCCGCGGGCCGAAGCCGGTCGCCGCGCTCAAGGAACTCGGCATCACGCCGACCTATCGGGTACCGGAGCCCAACACCTGGCGCGAGCTGCTGACACTGCTCGACGCCGAGTTGTCACTTGCCAATCAAACGGTCGCGTTGCAAGAATATGGAGAGACGAATCCCAGCCTGACCGCCGGGCTGGAAGCACGCGGCGCGGCGGTCGAGCGAATTAGAGTTTACGAGTGGGATCTTCCGGAAGACACCGGAGATCTGCAGGAAAACGTGCGGACGATTGCCGCCGGCCAAGTTGACGTGGCGCTTTTCACGGCCGCCGTGCAAGTGGCTCATCTGATGAAAGTCGCCGAAGGTTTGGATTTGGCCGACGAAGTGCGCCGCGCCTTTCGCCAGATGGTCGTCGCTTCGATCGGACCGACGACCAGCCAGACGTTGCGCGATTACGAGTTGCCGGTCGACCTTCAGCCGCAGTATGCCAAGATGGGGCACTTGGTGCAGACGGCCGCGTCGCGTGCCGCCGGCATTCGCGACCGCAAGCAAACGGTCGCCGCCAGACTGCGGGCCGTGCCCGCCGGCACATCGGAGACGGACGAAAACAAGGCCTGGCATAACAGCTTGTTCCTGCGGGCTTGCCGCCTGGAACCGGTCGAACGGACGCCGATCTGGTTGATGCGGCAGGCCGGCCGCTATATGGCCGAATATCGCCAGGTCCGCGCCACCACGACCTTTCTCGAACTGTGCAAGAATCCGCAGCTCTGTAGCGAGGTGATGTGCAGGGCTGTCGAGCGGTTAGGCGTCGATGCGGCGATTATCTTTTCCGACCTACTGCCGATCCTCGAACCAATGGGCATGGAACTCGAATTCGCCCAGGGCGAAGGGCCGGTGATCCATAATCCGGTGCGTGAGTTGGCCGACGTCGACCGTGTTGTCGAGCTAGAAAATGTCGAAGCACTCTACTTTGTCATGGAAACGGTCACGCAGGCCCGGGCCGACTTGCCGGAAGACATCCCGCTGATCGGCTTTGCCGGTGCGCCATTCACGTTGGCCAGTTACGCCATCGAAGGGGGATCGAGTCGAAGTTATCTGCACACCAAGACGCTGATGTACCGAGACGCCGGCGCCTGGGACGCGCTGATGAACCGTTTTGCCCGGGCGGTCACGTTGTATTTGAACGCGCAAATTGCTTGCGGGGCACAAGCGGTGCAGTTGTTCGACAGTTGGGTTGGCTGCCTGGGACCGGACGACTATCGCCAATTTGTGTTGCCTTACACGTGCAAAATTTTCGACTCTCTTACCCCGGATGTGCCGGCGATTCATTTTGGCACCGGCAATCCGGCCCTGCTACCGCTGATGGCCGAAGCGGGCGGCACGGTCATCGGTGTCGACTGGCGTGTGCCGCTCGACGATGCTTGGCGCCAGATTGGCCACGACCGGGCGGTGCAGGGCAACCTCGATCCGCTGGTGCTCTTGGCCGATGAAAAAGAAATCCGTCGCCGCGCCAAGCAAGTTCTCGACCAGGCGGCTGGCCGGCCAGGCCACATTTTCAACCTGGGCCACGGTGTCCTGCAACAGACGCCGGTCGAAAACGCCATCGCGCTAGTCAATGCGGTGAAGGAATTGAGCGTTTAGCCGTTATGTATGCAGCACAGAATCGCGATCCGCGGCTAAACGCCGTGTGGCAATGGAACGAAATGTTTAGCCGCCGACGCGCAGCGGAGCGCGTTTGGAGTGTTGAATAACCATGGTCATCGGCTACCACGTCATATTCGGCGCGTACGGCTTCTAGCTCCCGAACGATCCTCGAGGGTCCTGGTCGGACTATGTCGGTGCGTGGGAGTTGTTACGTTTCGGTAAGGCGACCAAGGTGTCATCACGGCAGTCGCTCGCCGGTCGGTCCCATGACTCCGATCTTCGCCATCGTGCCAAGCAATCGTTGAAATACCCGGCCGTCTGCCTTACCGGGGTTCAGGCACGCGCAGCGGGACGCGGCTTTGCGGAATACGCCAATCGATCGTCGCTCGTGGTATGGGCTTGCGCTATTTTGCCCGATCATGTCCATCTTGTCATGGGTCGACACCGTCTCGCGATCGAGCAGGTCTCTAACCAACTGAAAGGCACGGCGACCCGCCAACTGAACATCGAGGATATCCATCCGTTTCGTGCGCATCGGATGTCGAATGGCCGCCATCCGAAGGCGTTTGCCGGCGGCCAGTGGGCCGTTTTTCTCAATACGGTCGACGATATCTGTCGGGCGATTCGGTACGTTGAGCAGAATCCGGTTAGAGAGAAGTTGCCGACCCAGCGCTGGGGCTTTGTGACGCCGTATCGGGATCGCGCTCCCCATTCGGGTCGCGGCTAAACATTCTCTTCCGATATCCCATTATGTTTAGCCGCCGACGCGCAGCGGAGCGTGTTGCACTTACCCGTCCACGCTCCCTCGATTGATCGCATCAATCAACCGACGGAGCCGACCCAGGCTGCGACGGTTGAACTGAAAAACCAGCCGTGGCATGTCGGCCAGGTCGGGCTCGTCGCGTTCCTCTTTTAACGCGGGGCCCTGTTCAAATATTCCTTCAGCCAGAATATCCATGAACGAGCGATTGATGTCGGCCAGCAGCGCCGCGGGCAATTCCTGCCGCAGCCGGAACACCAGCCGGCTGCGCACGTACCGCATGCTGTGATAAACCTCGTAGAACCGCATTATCTCGTCGACGGCGTCGTCGACTTGATCGGTCAACTTGTATAGTGCGAGATCCTCGGGCGATATCATCTTCTTGGCGAGCAGTTGGTCCGTCACGAATTGATGCCAGTCCTGCCAAAACGTACCGCCCGGCGCGTCGAGAAACACAACCGGCACCATATCGCGCTTGCCGGTTTGCAGCAGCGTCAACACTTCGAGACCTTCGTCGAGCGTGCCGAAACCGCCCGGCAGCAACACAACCGCAGTACATTCTTTCACGAACATCAGCTTGCGGGTAAAAAAGTATTTCATGTTGACCAGCTTGTGGTCGCCCGCAATAACGCTGTTGGCGCTCTGTTCGAAGGGCAGCATGATGTTCAGACCCATCGAATTGTCTCGGCCCGCACCGACGTGTCCCGCTTCCATGATGCCGCTGGCCGCCCCGGTCAGGACAAGCCAGTCCCGCTTGGCCATCGCGGCGCCTAATTTCACCGCTTGCTCGTAGGCGGGGTCGTCCGGCGACGTGCGAGCCGATCCGAAAACGGTAACCTTCGACTTGTTGCGATAGGGCGCGAATACCTTGAACGCGTACCGTAACTCGCGCAGTGCCCGGCTCAAAATCTTCAAATCACCACGCGACGTGTTGTCTGCTTCGAGCTTGTCGGCAGACTCCTTGATCCGGTGGATCAGATCCGCAATGCGATGGCGGTCCATCGGCTGGTCTGCGTCGGGCGACGGAATGTTGTAGCTTGTGGCGTCGGTGGCCGGACGAGAATCTTTTAGCAACGTTAATTTCCTTATGCGCTGACAGGTCAACAAGCCATCAGCATACCACGTAGGAGTGCTATATCAATTATAGGTCCATTACTGATCTGCGCATATCAAAAAGCCCAGGGATAGCTATCCCTGGGCTTCGTAATCTTCTGCTATGAAACGACACGCGGCCGTCAGGCCCCGGGCCGTTGAAAATGTTGATAAGCCATCAGCACGTCGTACAAATCGGACGAAATCGTAATTTCATCATCATCAAAATCGTGGAGCCAAGTTCGCTCACTGCGGACCGCATCGGCCAGCAGGGGCAAAACATCAGCCGCCGAAAGGGTAATGCACGGCCCGCCAATGGATTTCGTGGCGAGTGTCTGACAGGTATCGTCATCTGGCCCGTGGTAAACTCGTAGTTGGCTTCTTGCCATGGCTGGCTTCCTTGCGCTGAGGGTTCGATCGTTCCGTTGGTGCGATCGCGACGGATTACACTCCACGCCCTCCCTATCTGTATGGGTTGGTATCGGCGATCGGTGTCGTGCCGGTTTGATCTATTTGCACAAAAGTTCGTTTTTTTCCGGCGAGGACTCCCTCGACACGGTATGCTCATGAGATAAAAGGTGCCGGTCCCGTAGATTTGGCAAACTTCATGTCCGTGCGACTCGCACTGAGCGTATGACTTTGCCAAGCTGGCGAACTTGGCAAACCTTGACAACTGAGTGAATCGCGGGCTAAATTGCCGTGCCAGCAACTTATTATTGGGCCAATTGCCTGCGCATTTTGCCGCCGTGCCCTGACCTTTGTAGAACTTTCTTATGGCCCCATCGGTGATTATTGACCTGGCCCGGGTCGCTCGAGATGTGGGACTCGCCCCTGCCCAGGTGGAGAGTACGGTCGAGTTGCTGGATGCTGGCAACACGATTCCATTCATTACCCGCTATCGAAAAGATCAGACGGGTGGGCTCGATGAAGAACAGATCCAAAAGATCCAGGCTTGCGTTGAGAAGCGCCGGAGCCTGGAGCAGCGCAAGCAGACGATTCTCCGGTCGATCGAGTCGCAGGGAAAACTGACCGATTCGCTCTCCGATGAGATCCGGCGAGCCGACAGCACCAAACGGCTCGAGGATTTGTACCTCCCTTACCGACCGAAAAAGCAGACGCTCGCCACACAGGCCCAACAGTGCGGACTGCAACCACTGGCTGATGAGATTCTGCGAGCCGATCCGGCCTGTGCTGACCTCGACACGCGGGCTGCCGATTTTGTCAACACGGAAGAGGAGGTGCCCGCGGCCAGCGATGCGCTGCTTGGCGCCGGTTTTATTTTGGCGGAGAAGTTTAGCGAACGGGCCGATCTGCGACAGAAGGTCCGCAAGATTTTTCGTCGCACAGGCAAACTGGTGAGTACGAAAACCGAGGATGCCGACGAGAAACAGACCAAGCAATTTCACGATTACGTTGATTTTCGCGAACCACTCAGCCGGGTGCCGCCGCATCGCGTCTTGGCTATTAACCGTGGCGAACGGGCGAAAGTGTTGCGAGTTCGTATCGAGGTGGCCAACGATCTGATCGAGCGCGAAGCAATCGCCCTCCTGGTCCCGGTCGATCACCCGCACGGCGAGTTCTTGCAAGGTTGCGCCCGAGACGCGCTGAGTCGACTGGTCCTCTCTAGTCTCGAGCGGGATGCGCGGCGAGAGATGACTGAAAAAGCGGAGTCACGCTCGGTCGAAGTGTTTGCCCAGAATCTTGCCAAGTTGCTCATGCAGCCCCCGGTGCCCGGCCGCCGGGTGCTGGCGGTCGATCCCGGTTTCAAAAACGGCTGCAAGCTGGCCGCCCTCGATGAGTTTGGCGGGGTCTTGGCCACCGAGGTGGTCTTTGTGATTGGCAACGACCAGCGGCGGGCGGAGAGCCGAGCCAAGCTTGTCGAGTTGATCACGACCCACGTTCTTTCCGTCATCGCCATTGGCAACGGCACCGCCTGCCGAGAGACCGAAGAATTGGCTGCGGCGATGATCGCCGACGAGTTGGCCGATCGGGATGTTTCCTATGTCGTGGTCAACGAGGCCGGCGCCAGTGTCTACTCGACCAGCGCACTCGGGCGAGAGGAACTGCCCGAACAGGATGCCATGCAGCGCAGCGCTATTTCGATTGGCCGGCGACTTCAAGACCCGCTCAGCGAACTGGTCAAAATCGATCCGGCCAGCATCGGCGTGGGACTCTACCAACATGACGCCAAGGCTAAGCACCTCCGCGATTCGCTCGACACGGTCGTTCAATCGTGTGTGAGTTTTGTCGGCGTCGATGTGAATACAGCCAGCCCAGCGCTCCTGCGGTACGTCTCGGGCATGAACCAACTCACGGCCCGTCGCGTCTACGAGTATCGGCAAAAGCAGGGGCCGTTTCGGTCGCGACAGCAGCTATTGGATGTCCCGGGTCTGGGCGAGGCGACCTATATCCAAGTGGCCGGGTTCCTCAAAATCGAAGGGGGCGACGAACCGCTCGACGCTACCTGGATCCATCCGGAAAGTTATGCCGCGGCCGAGAAGCTGCTGAAAAAATTTACCTGTCCGAAAAGCGATTTGGCCGATCAAGAGGCCCGGGAGCGACTGGCCGAAGAGGCTCGAAAACAAGAAGCCGAGTCCCTGTCGGCTGAACTCCAGATCGGCAAGCTGCTGCTGGCCGACATGATCGAGGCCATCTCGCGTCCGGGTCGTGATTTGCGTGAGGACTTGCCTCCGCCGATCTTTCGCAAGGGGATCGTGAAGCTGGACGATCTGGCCGAGGGCATGGAGCTGATCGGCTCGGTGCTCAATGTGGTCGACTTCGGTGCGTTCGTCGACATCGGGCTGTCCGACAGCGGATTGGTTCACGTCAGCCAGTTGGCCAATAAATATATCCGCGATCCGCACGACGTCGTCTCGGTTGGCGATAACGTGAAAGTTTGGGTCACCAATATCGACAAGGACCGTCGTCGCGTCGGGCTGACCATGATCGAACCGGGAACCGAAGTAAAACCGGAACCCAAGCCGAAGTCCAAACCCGCGCGTCACGGTAAACCCAAATTCGCGGGCCGCTCTGGCAGTTCGACCAGCCGTTTCGCGAAATCGAAAGGCACCCGAAAAACGCCTGCCGAAGCATCGAAGCGGCAGGCTCGGCCACCAAAGAAAAAAACACTCCTGGTGCCCATCACCAAAGAGATGGAAGAGGGCTCCGAACCGATGCGTACGTTCGGCGATTTGTTGCAATTTCATCAAAAGAAGGAAGACGACGGCGACGCAAAGTAGTCGTAGCAGGTGCGTTGAAAACGGGGACTGAGATTTCAGCACCACGGCTGCCAACGAATCAGCTACGGAACCCTAAGTGACACAGCAGCCGGGGTGCTTCCTTTTCGTCCACGTTCCCTACAGAGACGGCTGATCCAACATCGAAAGCAACTGGAATGGATTTTAAGCAGCGACTTCAGAAAGCGGCCGATCGCGGCCAGCAAGTCCGACAGAAAAAGGACCGTGATGCGGCCGCCAAGGCCCTTAGCGAAGAGGAGTGCAAGCGATTGCATTCAAAATACCGCCTCGCGCTCACCGACACCATCGAAGATTGTCTCCATCAACTGGCCGATCAGTTTCCCGGCTTTCAGTTCGAGACGGTCGTCAACGACCAGGGCTGGGGCGCCGCCGTGCGGCGCGACGACCTCGGCCTGATCGACGGACGTCGGGACAGCTTTTACAGCCGGCTGCAATTGATCGTGACGCCGTTCAACCAGTACCACGTTTTGGACCTGGTCGCCAAAGGGACCGTCCGCAACAAGGAATCGTTTACCCGCAACCACCACCAGCGGCTCAGCGAGGTCGACCCCGACAGCTTCACCGAGCTGGTTGACCTGTGGGTACTCGACTACGCCGAGTCGTATGCGGCGGCCGATTAGGAAAGATGGCGAGCCGCGGGCGTAAGCCCGTGGGTGAAGTCGTAGGGTGGGCCGAGTTTCACGAGGCCCACGCGTGTCGCTGCCGCAATGGGAAGCACCCCGGCTGCTAACGAAGAAGTTTCGGAGATTTTCGTGACACAGCAGCCGGGGTGCTGAAAACTGAGAAGTCAGCCGTCCGATGGGGCCAGCGCCAGTGCGCACAGCGCGTCCAAACTGGCCAACACATCGTCGCGCGACACCGACTCCCAATCACTCAGCTTGTGATGGAGAATCGCCACTTTGAAGCTTTCCAAGGCATCGGCCAAATCGTCTGGCAGCGGCGGCAAGTCTTCGAACGGTCGAACCGGCGGAACGACCTTGGAGAATCCCTCGACGTCTTCGGCCGTGCCGCGCGAAGCCACGTCATCCACGATCTCCTGGGCGTCGTCGGTCGCGTCCTCCGGTGGCTGCCCCGGATCGCGGACCTCATCGGTCGATGTGCCGAGGAGTTCGGTCTCGTTCGGGCTGTCCTCTTTTGGGCCGTCAAGAGTCGGCTGCACATCCTCATCAAGTTCCGCGACAATAATATCGTTGTCGTTCGGCTTGAGTTCGGCCGGCGCGCCAAGGGCTTCCCAGCGAGCGTGCCGCGTCTGGGAAACAGACCAGTCATTCTGAACGGCCCCTTCCAGCCACATCTCGGCATCGTTCCAGTCGAGCGCCGCTTGAAAGTGGCTCCAAAACAGCCCGGCGTAGTCCCGTTGCACCTCGCCGAAACGCGCGGCGACGCGACGCAGCCGGCCCACATGCTGGCTGCTAACGGCGCCCACGCGGCGTGCCCACGCCTTGTCGGAATGTTCAGTCGACGGCGCACCTTCGGCGATCAGGGTCTCGCGCCATTGGCAGATGATTCGACCTTTGTCCCAGTTGGTGGTGCTGACCAGATCGTTCCATGCCGCGACAAAAGGTTGAGAAGCAGTCTCAACAGATGGGCTCTCTACGGACGGGGCATCCGCGGCCGGTGGCTCCTGCATGGCGAAAAGCTTCCTTAAAACAGTGCAGCGAAATGGGGGACCGATATAACGGTGCGAGGCACAGTAATCTCGCGGGCAGGAGATTCTAACATACCGAGAATCGGACCGACCAGATGCCGACAACCGGAAGTGATAAGAAAGTCAGAACGTAGTCCGACATACAGCGGAAAATCCGTTATACCCGCCCAAGGTTGCCACGCAACGCGCAGCGCCTTCTTGGAAAAACCGAGGCTCGTTAGGGAAAAGCTGTCGACAACTGCCGGGGCTGGTTGCCCAGCGATGCCTACTCGGTCGGTGCCCGTTCGTCCGATTCGAAGCCGCACGTCTTATGCGCCCCGTCGCACAGCGGACGCTTGGCCGAGTGGCCGCAGCG
>CAUYYY010000017.1:0-12941 GCA_963577165.1 Planctomycetota bacterium
TCACGGGCTCACGTCCGAGACTACCGCCATTCAGTATACCCGTCCGTTTCAGACTGGGAAAGAGAGCCCAGTAGGGTGTGCAGAGTTCCGCGAGGCCCACGCGTCTGGCGCCGGGTGGCACTGCTGGTCCGCCGCAGGCCGATTCGCCGTGGCGAACCCGCCACGGCGGATCTAGCGGCTTGCCAAGCAGTGTGCGTCGATTCTAAACGACGGACTGGAGGACGCCGATAAATGCGGATCGGTAGGCCGGAACGAGCGGTAGCGAAGTTCCGGCACACAACCGACAGCGAGACGCCGCGTGGGCCTCGTGAAATTCGGCCCACCCTACTTTCTACTCGCTACGAGCTAACCGCAACCACAACGACGCTGACTTTTGGCCACTTTTTTGGTACAATTCCGTGTCCGTTGGTGGTTAAACGTTCATCGCGCTCCGCTCTCGCGTCGCGGCTTAACATTCGAGTTGTTGGCGGCCATTTTTTGGATTTCGACATTTGAGTTTCGGGCTTCATCATTCCGCATTCCGACTTCCGTACTCCGCATTCAAAAATGTTTCCCGGCAACATCCCACGCATCGTGCTCATACGGCCGACCCCGTCACGACTGGCCGTGCGGCTCAGTCTGGCTGCGGTTGCTTGCGTCGTCTGCACCGCGGCGCTCGGTCAAGCCGGCCCTTCTAAAGACGGGCCTGCTAAGACCGGTGCCGATCCGGCGCTCTATCGACAGACTCTCAGCAAGGCGATCGCCTATCTCCAGACCGTGCAGGCCGAGGACGGTTCGTATAGCAGCATGGCCGGGCCGGGCGTTACGGCACTCGTGACGACCGGCCTGCTACGGCACGGCCGTTCGGCGGCCGATCCGCTCGTGGCGAGAAGCCTCGCGTATCTGCACGGTTTTGTGCAGGACGATGGCGGGATTTACAAGCCGGGCACGCTCTATCGCAATTACGAAACGTGCCTGGCCATCATGTGTTTCGCTGAGGCGAACCGCAGGGGCCATTACGATCAAGTCATCGATCGTGCCGAGGCGTTTCTCAAAGACCTTCAATGGGACGACGCGGAAGGGCACGACCAGGCCAGCTTCAGTTACGGCGGCGGCGGTTATGGAAAGCACATGCGGCCCGATCTGTCCAACACCGCCATGCTTGTCGATGCGCTCAAAGCGGCCGGCACCGACGCCGATGACGAGGCGATCAAAAAAGCGATGATCTTCATCTCTCGATGTCAGAATCTGGAAAGTGAACACAACACGACACCGCACGGCGCGAAAAACCCGGACGGCGGCTTCTACTACACGCCGGCCGCAGGCGGATCGAGCCAGGCGGGCGAAACAGACCGGGGTGGACTGCGAAGTTACGGCTCGATGACCTACGCCGGACTCAAGAGCATGATCTACGCCGGACTGAAACCGGACGACCAGCGCGTGCAGGCCGCCGCTAAGTGGATTCATCGCTTCTACACACTCAAAGAAAACCCGGGCATCGGCAACTCGGGACTGTACTACTACTACCACACGTTTGCCAAGGCACTTGACGCGTTGGGCGAGGACCGGATCACCGACTGTGCGGGAGTGGTTCACGATTGGCGACACGAACTGGTCGCGGAACTGGCCCGGCGCCAACAGGCCAATGGCAGTTGGGTCAACGAGAACGACCGTTGGCTCGAAGGCGACCCGATGCTGGTGACCGGCTATGCGCTGCTGGCGTTGTCCTATTGCCAGCCATTCGCCAGCACGGTCGACCGGCAGGAGGGCCGTTAGTTGCCGTGGTGGTCAATCGCATCTATAATCGATCCCTTGCCCGCTACCACACGGTGGTACACCTGCTATTTCCCCGTTCAACATCCTGCCCATTCTGATCCACTTTTATGGAGTCCCTCACCATGGCCACAACCAAAGAAGTATCTCGACGTTCCTTTTTGGGTACCGCCGGCGCAGCGACCGCCGCCTGGACGGCCGCGAGTTATGCCCAGATTGTTGGTGCCGGCGAGCGGATCAAAATCGGCTTTCTTGGTGCGGGCGGAATGGCCCTCAATCACTTGGGCGCGATTAAGAAACTTCAGGAACCGAACAATGTCGAGGGCGTAGCGGTTGCCGACTGTTGGAAAACGCGAGCCGACAAGGGTGCCGAGGTAGTCGGTGCGTCGCAGTCGTACTCCGATTATCGTAAGGTACTCGATATCCAAGAGATCGACTATGTGACGATCGCGACGCCCGAGCATTGGCATTGCCAGATGATCCTTGACGCCCTGGATGCTGGCAAAGCGGTCTACTGCGAAAAGCCGATGACGCACACGATTGAGGAGTCAAAAGATGTTCTGAAGAAGCAGGCTCAGACCAAGCTGCCGATCCAAGTGGGCGTTCAAGGGATGTCGGATGACAGTTACAGTTCGGCGGGCGAAGCGATTCGAAAGGGTGTGCTGGGCAAAGTGGTCCAAGCGCAAATTGAATATGTCCGCCGTGGCGGAGCGACGGGGCCGTGGCGCAGGCCTAAAGAAATCGAGCCCTACGCGACGAAGCCGGCCGATCTGGACTGGAATGCCTGGCTCGGCAACGCGCCGAAGATCGACTGGGACCCTCATCACTATTTCGAGTGGCGTGTCTACTCGGCTTATTCCGGGAGCATTGCCACGGATCTGTTCATTCATCGTCTTTCGCGGATCATGAGAGCCTGCGATCTGATGTTTCCACGTCGGGTCGTCGGGATGGGTGGCATCTGGCAGTGGCCCGACGGGCGTGACACGGCGGACAATTTCGAAATGATCTGCGAATATCCGCGCGGTATGACCGTCTACGTTCTTGGCACACAGAGCAGCCGCGTCGGAATCGACCACCTCATCCGAGGTTATCGAGGAACCTTGTATTTCACCGACACGGGCTGGGTCGCCAAGAACAAGGACGGAGAGGTGTTGGCCGAGCACAAGAAAACAGGTGCCGAGGACTTCCATCTTCATCACACAAATCTGCACAACCATTTGCGGTCGGGCGAACCGCTCAAGTGCCCGGCCGATTTCGCAATGGCGGGCGTCGCCGCGGCGGTCATGGCGAACGAGTCTTGGAGTACCGGTCAGATGATGGCTTGGGACAAGGAAAATGAACAAATGGTCCCGGCTCACACACTCGGCGAGCAGAACTATTTTCCAGAAGCCGAGTCGAGCGAAGCGTAACGTAGAGCAGCACGTCACGCTGTCCGATCGTAAACCACGCGGCCCTAGGGGCGTGGCTACTTGCCGGTCAATTCCTCGATCAGTTTTTCGACTTGTTGCTCGAGCGTTGAAACATCGTCGGTAATGACCTGCCAGACACGGCCATCATCGATCAGATCATAGCCGTGAATTAGCAGATTCCGAAAGGCGACGATTTCCGCGTGTCCGCTAATCCGAGATGCAACCTTCGGATCAATGCGACTCAGTGAGCCCACGGCTTCGCCGAGGATTTCAAAGTCTGTTCGACGGCTTGACGCAGCACCCGATCAGCGCGATATTCGTCGAGCGTCTTTCCATGAGTCACCTCTCGGATGAACGACACGGCGTCGCGGATGACTTCCAGAAGCATGGGTGTCTTACGCGGCATAAAGCACTTCGCGAGTTCGATTTACTTCCCGAATGAAATGGACATTTTTAATCGCGATGGACATGACAAGATCGATAGGGCGCTCAAAAAGTGATTCCAGTGTCCCGCGAAACTCGAAGTAGTGCTGCAACCATGGGCCAAGATCCTGCTCGGGCTGGAGTTCGACCAAAAAATCCAGGTCGCTCTCAAAGTCAAAACCTTTCTCCACTGCAGCCGACCCGAAAACGTCGAGTCGGAGCACACCGAAACTCTGACACAAGCTGACCAACTGGTCGCGGTTTTTCTCGATGAGAGATATCATGATTTGGGAACTCTGCACAGATAGCGATTGCCGGCTAATACGAGTCTAACCGAATATGCCACTTAGAGCGAATGCAAATACTTCACCGCATCGCCGATCTCGCCGATCGGGTCGTCGCCGTCATGGCGCTCGATCGTAAACCAACCGCGATAATTGAATTCCTCCAGGGCACCCAGTAGCGCGGGAAAATCGACCGAGCCACGGCCCAGTGTCACTTCAATCGCTCGACTAAGCGACAAATCACGAACCGCGTCATTGGCATGTACGTGAAGAATGCGACGGCCGAGTATCGAGATCGCATCCTGGGGTGATTCGCTCTGAACGATCAATGCCCGTGGGTCGAGGCTCACGCCCAGCGATTCTTCCGGTAAGTGGTCGATCAAACGGGCCAGATGTTCGGCCGACCCGTTGCCTGTGCGGGCGGCAAAAAAAGCACCTACCCGTTGGCCATAGTCACTCAGATTCGTCAGGCTCTCGATCAGCAGATCTCCTTGGGGAAAATCTCCTTGAGAATCCGGCGGGTCGTCCGGTACCTGGCCAATCTGGTTGACGACGACCCGGGCGCCCACGTCGTAGGCAAACTTCATCGCCGACCGCGTGGCCGCCAGACGTCGGTCCAAATCGCGTGACTCGTCATAACCGCCGCGCGTCGGAAAGGTGACGGCCGATACGTTCAGATTCAAGTCTTCAAGCATTTTTCTCAATTGACGCAGCGCTGTTTGCGAAAACTCTTCCACTCGCAACTCGTTGCGAACGTCGATTTCGACGGCGGCGGCACCCAATTGCGCGGCCGTTTGCAACGCTTTTTTGAAGGGCTGCCGCAAACTCAAGGTCTCGATGGCGATCTTCAATTCAGGCATGGGGCGCCTCTTCCGGTTCTAACGATTCACTGTGACCAGGTGGTGTGGGCAAGCTAGATAGGACGATATCACTAGCTGAAGTTTTGCGCCCAAGGTCCAGGGTTACCGAAGATGAATGCTGTACTGAGTCTGCTGATTTTAGCGGCTGGTTCGCCAGCGACCAATGACCTGCGTCATCCGGACGCGGTGGAGGTCTTCCACTGCGACTTTTGCGAAAAGTGGGACGCCAACTTCGACCAGTGGCCCGATCATTGGAAGCGAAAACGAGGGCCCGAGTTTCCCCGATATCTCAAGATCGCCATCGAAGAGGATCCAGTCGCGACGGCCAATAAGGCGCTCAAGATTGAATTAGACGGTGGTGCGGCCACGCTTACCAGTCCGCTGGTGGGAGTCAACTGGCTGTTTAGCTACGTGTTCGAGGCACGGATCAAAACGACCGGACTCACGCACGATCGCGCCTACGTGACTATCACTTTCTACGACTCGAATGATAAGCCACTGGAAATCTTTACCAGCAAGAAATTACGCGATGCAAAGGATTGGACGAAGGTCACGATTGGCCCGTTGGCGCTGAAGCACGAAGAGGCGGCCACGGCGGTCATTGGACTGCATTTGCATCCCACGGGCAAGAAAGACCTGAAAGGCGAGGCATCGTTCGGTGATGTCTGGTTTGCACGGTTGCCGCGGATGACGCTGGAGACCAACAGCCCATCGAATGTTTACACCGATCCGACGCAGGTGAAAGTTACCTGTCGCCTTTCAGGGATTTTGGAACAAGATCCCGAAATTCGATTTGAGTTGCTCGATGCGGCCAGCCGAAACATTGCCGACAAGAAAAAACGCCTCGATGCCAGAATCATCGCACAGAAGTCGTCGAAAGTGTCCGAACTATTCGGACCTGAGGGGCGCAAACCGGACGGTTATGTGGGCGACGCCGATTGGGTACCGCCGCTCGAAAAGGACGACTTTGGTTTCTACCGTGTACGGGTTACGATGCGCAGTCGCAGCGGAACGATTCACGAAGAAGAGGCGACGCTGGCCGTCGTTCGCCCGGCCAATCGGCTCGTGCGGGGTGAGTTCGGCTGGACGCTGCCCGGAGGCGATGATCCGCTGTCGATGGAAGTCTTGACCGACTTGTGTCAGCACGTCGGCATCAATTGGCTCAAGTTCCCCGTGTGGTACGGCGAAGACGACTTGGGCCGCGGAGACCGCTTGATGCGGTTTGTCGAACAACTCGGCTCTCGGAACATTGAATTGGTGGGGATGCTCGATCGGCCTCTCCCAGAGCTCCGAGCAACGTTCGGCGGCGGCAAGCAGACCTCCGCAGCCAACATTTTTGCCGGTGACGATTCTTCGGCGTGGCGTGATTCGCTTGATCCGGTGATGACGCGATTGTCTCTGAAAATCGGTTGGTGGCAGCTCGGCAACGACCTGGACACCAGCTTCGTCGGCTATCCCGCCTTGGCCAACAAGATCAGAGAGATTCGGAAGGACCTGTACCGGTTCGGCCAGAATGTCCAGGTCGGGTTTGGTTGGGATTGGTTGGGATTGGATGGTCGAGACGCCCTCGGACGAAAACCCACTTTGGCAATTTCTCACGCTTTCGGCAAAGCCCTCGCTCACGGGCGCCGAGCTGGCCACCTATCTCGACGCAATGCCGCGTGATGGGCCACAAAAGTGGGTGCTGGTCGAGCCTCTGCCGCGCGACCGATACCCGTTGAATATCCGTGCCGCCGACTTGGTGCAACAAATGATGTCGGCCAAAATGCACAGAGCCGACGCCATTTTCGTTGTCAACCCGTTCGATGAAGTAAGCAGTTTGATGAACCCGAACGGCACCCCGGGCGAACTCTTGTTGCCGTGGTGCACCACGGCGCTGATGCTCTCTGGAACCGAATACCTGGGCAGCATTCGCATGCCCAAGGGAAGTCAAAACCATATCTTCACCCGCGACGGGGAAGCCATCATGGTGGTCTGGAACGACCGGCCGACCCAAGAAGTGATCTTCCTGGGCACCGATGTCAGGCAGGTCGATATTTGGAGGCGATTGACGAAACCTGAGATGGAAGAACATCGCCAAGTCATCCCCATCGGACGGTTTCCGACGTTCATCACGGGAGTTAGCGAGCCGGTGGCACGTTGGCGAATGAAAGTAAAATTCAAGCACGCGCGGATGCCCAGTGTCTTTGGCAAGTCGCATCGAAACGCGCTGGAGCTGCATAATTATTTCAAACAGGGTGTGAACAGCGAAATCCGAATCACCTTGCCCTCGTCTTGGCGAATCGACCAACCGCGGATCAAATTGAAGCTGTCGGCCGGCGAAACGCGTGAAAAGCCGTTCGAAGTACGACTGCCCATTGACGCCAGTGGCGGACTTCAGGACGTCCGCATCGACTTCGAGATGACGGTCGACCAGCCTTACCAGTTCAGTGTTTATCGCGACTTAGAAGTTGGCCTCGGCGATGTGACGATGGAAGTCTCCACACGAATCGACGACGATAATATGCTGATTGTCGAACAACGGATCACCAACATCTCGGACAAGGTCATGGATTTCAAATGTTTGCTCTACGCACCTAACCGGCGTCGCCAGCGCAATCAAGTCTTTCGCCTTGCCCGGGGCCAAGACGTGAAACTCTATTACTATCCGAACGGTCGCGAGCTGGTCGGCGAATCGCTTTGGCTGCGGGCCGAAGAAATCAACGGCCAGCGGATACTCAACCACCGGTTCACCGTCGAAAAACAAAGTCGAAGAGACCGTAGGCCGGAACAAGCGGTAGCGCCGTTCCGGCAGGCGAGCGATTAGACGCCGCGTGGGCCTCGTGGAACTCGGCCCACCCTACCTTCGCTTTTCGGCTCTCACAGGGACTTGCAACCGCCGCGTGACGGGTTACCATCACACGCATGTACACCGTCGCGTCGATTGCCGAATTGCTCGATGCCTATGCGCCCTGTAGTCTGGCCGAGCAGTGGGACAATGTTGGCCTGCTTGTTGGCGATCGGGATCGATCGGTTGGCAAGGTGATGACCTGCCTCACCATTACGCCCTCGAGCGCCGCCGAGGCGATCGAGCAACAGGCCGACCTGATCGTGGCCCATCATCCGTTGCCCTTTCAGCCGCTACGCCGGCTCACCACCGACAGCGCCACGGGACGACTGCTGCTCGATCTGGCGGCCCATCGGATCGCCGTCTACAGCCCCCACACGGCGCTCGACTCCGCGGCCGAGGGAATCAATCAGTCGTGGGCCGTAGGTTTGAAGTTGACCGATATCCGCCCGCTGATTGCTAATGATTCGGTAACGGGCGACAACGACGAAGCGGTGGGCAGCGGACGCTGGGGTCTGGTGAAGGCGCCTGGCACACTCGCCGACATGGTTGCCCGGGTCAAGTCTTTCCTGGCGATCGATCAGGTGCGTGTCGTGGGCCGCGACGACCAAGCGGTCGCTCGCGTTGCCGTGGGCTGTGGCAGTGGTGGATCGTTGCTCGATGCGGCCAGCCGACTCGGCTGCGATTGCTTCGTCACCGGCGAGGCGAATTTCCACTCCTGTCTGGAAGCCGAGGCGGCCGGCATCGGCCTGATTCTCGCCGGCCATTTTGCCAGCGAGCGGTTCGCGTTGGAACGGTTGGCCCAGTATCTGACGTCCGAACTCGATGGCGTCGACGTTTGGGCAAGCCGAGCCGAGCGCGATCCGCTGCGTAGCGTCTGACGCTGTTAGTCCGTAGTGACCGCATTCATGCGGTTTATTGGGTCTTCGGCCAGTCAAACCCGATGCATCGGGTTACTACAAATCTGTCTTGGCAAAGAGTCCGGCGACGTAAATTGTTGCCTGAACCTGCCACAGGCCGCTCCTTGGACTCGACGGGGATGCGGATTAGAATGAATAAATCCGTAGCCATTTCGGCTTGCTCCCCAAGAACTGATCCATGCCGACAAAATTCCTGACCGCTTTGCCCGTTTTCAACGAAGTCCGGCACGTCGCGTCCGTACTGGCCGAAGTGTTGCGATACAGCTCCGACGTGTTGGTCGTCGACGACGGCTCGACCGACGGCACCGACGCGCTGCTGGCGGCCCGTCGTGATATTCGCGTCCGATCGCATGTCACAAACCAGGGTTATGGTGCGGCGCTCAGCACGGCGTTTGCCTATGCCGCCGAGCATCACTACGACGTCTTGGTCACGATCGACTGTGACGGACAACATGAGCCCCAGCGTATCCCGCAATTCGTCGCGGCCTGTCATAACGTGGACATCGTGAGTGGGAGCCGATATTTGCAAGAGTTTACCGGTGACATTCAGGCGCCCGTCGAGCGGAGGCAGATCAACGAGCAGATAACGGGCGAAGTGAATCGTCGGCTGAAGTTGCAGTTGACCGACGCCTTCTGCGGCTTCAAGGCGTACCGCGTCGATGCGTTAAAGCGTCTATCAATTTCTGAAACGGGATACGCCATGCCGCTGGAACTGTGGGTGCAGGCAGCAGATGCTGGCCTGCGAATTGTCGAGTTGCCCGTGCCGCGGATTTATCTGGAAGAAGAGCGCAGTTTTGGTGGCGCACTCGACGACAGCGTCACGCGTCTCGAACACTACCGTTCGGTGCTCGATCGCGCCATGGTGTCGCTACGGAGCCAAGCCGAGCCTTGTTGCACCGGCGAGGACGCCGGACGATGTTGATGGATGAGTCGGTTACCTATCGTCGGCTGCGGGCACCGCGCGAGCATGGACAGGTGTTGATTGAGCCTGCGCCGTCGATGCTCGACGAGGTTGTTGTCGGCAACACGGCTCTCCGCGATGGCGTTCCGTACGATCTGCAAGGGCGCGACCTGCTTCAGCTCGCTACGTCGGCCCGGGCCGAACTGATCGACAAGGCTCACCGCTATACGGCACAGTATCGCGACGTCACGCTACGCCGCAGCGCCGCAGAGCGCCTGTTTCTGGCGGGACACCAGCCCGAACTGTTTCATCCGGGAGTGTGGTTCAAAAATGTCGCCCTGGCTCACCTGGCGGATCAGCAGGACGCCGTCGCGGTAAATCTCCTGATCGACAACGATGTCTGTCGCAGCTCGACCCTTCGGGTACCCGGCGGAAGCGTTCGATCACCCGTGGTCGAGTTGGTACCATTTGATCAGCAGGCTGCCGAAACGCCTTACGAAGAGCGGACGATCCACGATGCGGCCCTTTTCGAGTCGTTTTCGCGTCGAGCGGCGGAGGTTATCCGACCGCTGATGCCGGAAACGCTTCTGGAAGACTACTGGTCGCGGGCCGTCGCCCGGAGTCACGAGAACACCAATCTCGGACAGTCGTTTGCTCAAGCGCGCCACCAAATGGAAGGAGAGTGCGGCCTGCAGACGCTCGAAATCCCGCAGAGCACCGTTTGTCAGATGGAGGCGTTCCATTGGTTCACGGCCCACCTGCTCGCTCAATTGCCACGATTTTGGGATGTCTACAATAGCTTGCTACGTGAATACCGCCGAGAATACCACGTTCGCAGTCACGCACACCCCGTGCCCAACTTGTCGCAGCGAGACGGCTGCCTGGAAGCACCGTTCTGGATCTGGTCGGAAGCGGATCCACGGCGACGACCGATGTTCGCTTGCGTACGTGGTGATCAGATGGTCATCTCCGACCGTGGGAAGACGGAAATCGTGCTCGATCTCACACCCGATGGAAGTGCCGAGGTGGCCGTCGCGCAACTGGCCGATTTATCGCGGCAGGGGATCAAGATTCGGTCCCGTGCCTTGGTCACCACGATGTTCGCCCGGCTGTTGCTCAGCGATCTGTTTCTGCACGGCATTGGGGGTGCAAAATACGACGAACTGACCGATCGGCTGATTCACCGATTTTTTCAACTACGACCGCCCGAATTTTTGGTCGTGTCGGCCACGTGGCGGCTGCCCATTGATCGGACGGCAACGACGCTCGGCGATCAGCGGCAGATCGAGTATCTGCTTCGTGAATTGACCTATCATCCGGAGCAGTATGTCGATCGAAGGGCCGTGGGCGACGGACGATCGGCCGCCGAATTGGCCACTGAATCGGACGAATCGCTCGACGCGCTGATCGGGCGGAAGGAACAATGGATACGCACAGCGAAGACACCCGAGAATGCGCATACCCGCCATCTTGAAATCTCACGCGTCAATACGGCACTCCAGCCTTGGATATCACCACAGCGTGCCGAATTGCTCGCTCAGCGCGACACGGCTGCTGCGGCGGTACGCGCCGAGGCCATTCTTTCGGCACGCGACTATGCTTTCTGTTTGCAGCGGAAAGAAACTTTATCCGATTTGATACTGGAAATGCAAACGCACACCGCTTAGTCTATGGGCAACGTGATGGATCGAATCCAGCACCCCGGCTGCTAACAAAGTAAGAAGAGAGCGAGCCGCCGGACTTGTCCCCGCGCTCGTAGCGCACCAGCCGGGGTGCTTCCCATGATGGGCGAGGCGACGGATCGTTCGTTCTTGTGATGCCTCCCGCGCATACGAGAAGGGATGCCAGTACGATGGGGGCCAGCGCACGTTCTCCACGTGTTCGGCGAACGACATCAGGGGATGTCGATGCGGGTTCTCGTCCGTTCGTCCGGAAGAGAAATGGCGATTCGAGTCTTAGCCCGCCGCTCCTCGACCTGGCTCCTGTTGTCGCAGCCAACCCGGGCGACCACGCGCTGATCCATCGGTTGTTGCTCGCCGTGCATCAGGCGCCCTCCCGCGAAGAGTTCCAGGCATCGCTCGACTATCCTCAATACGAGCCGACCGGCCGGCTATTGATTCGCAGCGGTAGCCAGCTTCTCGGGCACGTGCAATTGGTGCGTCGTCTCGTTCAGTTCGGCGCGATCCAGATTCCGGCCACGGCACTCCAGTGGTTGGCCGTGTTGCCCGAGTACCGTGCGGCCGATTACCGTCACCATCTGTTGGCCGCGGCCGAGAGTGAAGCCCGCGCCGACGGCGCCGAATTGGTAACCGCCATGTCGACGGACCTTGACGTGCGGCCTGAGAATCGCGGCTGGATCGCATTGCGTGATCAAGGCTATTCGGTTTCCAGTGCGCGAGATACGTTGGCCCAATTGTCGAGCACACGTTACCGCAAGAGTTTCCACGCGCGCGTGTGGCGACATGTTGAGCTCAGTTCGCTGATCGATGTTTACCAGCAACAGGTGGCCGGCCGGTACGGGCTGGTCGCGCGCAGCGACGCCTACTGGCATTGGCTCTGCAGCCGCAAGGCGTACGATCAGATCCTCGTGGCCATCGAAGGGCGTGACACGCTCGACTACGGACCGAACGGCGCCACAATTGTCGGCTACGCGGTAGTCGCGGGCGAGCGGATCGTCGAATTGATCACCTTGCCGGGTCACCGATCGGCGGCCGTGCCGCTTTTGACCCATGCCTGCCGCGATGCGATGGAACGCAATCATGATACGATTGTCTTGCACGCTCCGCCGACACACCCGTTGCACGAACTGATGATCACGGCCGGCGGCGATTGGCGCACGCTGACCAACGCTTTCGGTGTGCCGATTGTCAAAGTGCTTCAGCCTGCGTCGCTCGTCAGGCGGCTCTATCCGCGGTTGCACGCAGCGGCTAAAGAGGCCGGCTTACCCTGTCCGTTGCATCTGAGTCTGAAGATCGACGGCCAACCACGCCGCCTCACGTTAAGCCGCCGTAGCGCCTCTCTGGTGGCCGAATCGCCCGAGCGCACTGATCTGCGGTGCAGCGGCCAGCAGTTTTCGCGATTGCTGCTGGGCTGTCTGGACGTTCGCCGTGCCTGTGAGGAAGGAACGCTGAGCGTCGCCAAGAAGTCGGTGACCGCCGTGCTGGCCGCGTTGTTTCCGACCTTCACCTATTGGAAATCGCCGCTCGATGATCTGGCGGCGTGAAGG
Organism: Planctomycetota bacterium; assembly: GCA_963577165.1. Taxonomy (GTDB): domain Bacteria; phylum Planctomycetota; class Planctomycetia; order Pirellulales; family CAUYYY01; genus CAUYYY01. The sequence continues at coordinate 12,603 of CAUYYY010000017.1, forward strand.
CGATCTGGTAGGCCGGAACAAGCTCCGCGCCGTTCCGGCAAGAAGCGTAGAAGAGTGTGCTATTGCATAACGCGCAAAATTTGGTGATCCGCATGATTGAAAAGGAGAGTTGATAACATGAGTTGGAATGCAGAAGAGCTAGACCCACAGTATCCATTTGACCTCGTTGCCGCACAATTCGAACTAAGCGAGGTTCATACGGCTTTGGTTGTGATAGACATGCAAATTGAATATTTGTTTATTGATGAGCATTCACCCGTGGGAGAGAAATACCCTGACATTCGAACCTACTTTAATCAAAGAATCGATGAGACCGTGATTCCAAACACGGTAAAGTTG
>CAUYYY010000018.1:0-12902 GCA_963577165.1 Planctomycetota bacterium
AGAATATGCGAACAATTTCTCACGCGCTAGACACGGAGGGGGCGCATGTTGTTACAATACGCAACATTCCGAGCCTGGAGTGTTCCAGGCAATTCCAAATGGGAAATATCGGAATACAGTGCTGCGTTTGAATCCGCGTCACTCAATCGCGGTGCGCCCGTTTCCTCGCCAGAATAGATAAACGCCCGCGAGTCGACTAAATCGATCAGCGAGTACACGGTCGCCCATAGGACACCCAACAGCAAATAGATACAAAGCGAGGCACTGATCATGTCGGTCGTGACACGGCGACTGCGAAACAGATGCCGCAGACTCAAACCAATGATGTAACCCAGAAACACGATACCGCAAACTCCCGCCGCCACTCGGAATGCGGGACTTTCGAACGCTTCGTTAAAACGGCTCAACTCCCGCAACCCGTTCAAAACGACGGCTGGCAGAGCCAGCAGGGCGGTCATGATCACAGCCCGCCGCGAGGTGCTCACGAACTGCACCGCTGAGATCAACATCAACACGAACACACCTGTGGCGATGTAATGAATGCCCCACCCCAAGGCGTCAGCAATCGGTACGGCGACCATCAGCAGCGCCAACGTCGCTAACAGTACCGTAAACCGATACTGAAACCTTTCCACCAGCGGACGGCTGTTTTTACTCATGCTTCTCTAATCTGAAATCGTGCAGCTGATTCATGGGACGATCCTTATTGCACGAACGACCGTCGTACACGGTTCGGCTAGGGATCGGTCACAGGAACAACGACGCGGTACTGCATGCGAGTCAACCCGTTCGATCAGGACGCGATCATGCTGGCGCCGCACCAGGCTCGCGCATTGCTGCGCAGCACGGGGTTTAAGATTGCCGACACGAACTACCTGTTCGTGTTTCCACGCTTGCTGGCCTGGTTCCGCCGCTTGGAACCTTACATGTTTCGAATTCCGATCGGTGCCCAATACTTGGTGGTCGCGCGCAAGCCTCAAGAGTGAAAACAGGCCGCTAAGGAATCACTATCCCCAGCTTGGCGGCGCCGGTCCCGAGATGCCGCCGCCGGCTGGCGGCGAGGGCCTTGAACTGCTAGCACTTCAATCGACCGCCGCTGCGTGCCAGTAGGACTGAGACGCTCCCGCTCCGTCGCTAAATCGGGGCTCGGTCGTGCTGTAATAAAGCACTCTTGACCTAATTTGTGCCGTCTGCGACCCTTCGACTCGCGCAGCGTTCGCTACGTCCTCGGGCGGCTCTACGTGAAACACGAAATGTATCAGGAATAATCATGGCCGAATGCCTGCTTTGCAATACGTCGATCGAGCCTTTTATTTCGTTTGGCAAGATGCCGATCGCAAACGGCTTCTTAATGCCTGAGCAATTCAACGACGAGTACTTCTTTGAGCTCAAGGTATCTTTTTGCCCATCATGTGCGATGGTGCAGTTAGGCGAGATCGTCGACCGTGAAAAAATGTTCCACGAAAACTACGCCTTTTACTCGTCGACGTCCAAAACCATGCAGCAGCATTTCAAACAGTTCGCCGAGATGGTGCAGTCGCAATACCTGTCGGACGATCCGTTCGTGGTCGAGATCGGCAGCAACGACGGCATCCTGTTGCAAAACTTTGCCCAGGCTGGCCAGCGACACCTGGGCATCGAGCCTTCGGCCAATGTCGCCAAGGTCGCACGAGAAAAGGGTATCACCGCGATCTGCGAGTTCTTCGACGAACAGCTCGCCGAGCGGATCGTCGAGAAGCACGGCCAGGCCGACGCCTTCCTGGCCACCAACGTCATGTGCCATATTCCCACATTGCACACGGTCGCCAAAGGCATCCGACGGTTGCTCAAACCCGACGGCGTGTTGATCTTCGAAGACCCGTATCTGGGCGATATCATCGAGAAGACTTCCTACGACCAGATCTACGACGAGCATGCCTTCTACTTCTCGGTGACGTCTGTTGGCCGGCTCTTCGGGCAGCATGACCTAGAAGTTTTTGACGTCGAACCGCAAACGGTGCATGGCGGATCGATGCGATATTTCCTTTGCCCCAAAGGCTCGCGACCGATCAGCGATCGGGCGGCAGCCCAGCGCGACAAGGAAGATCGCCTGGGACTGCACGACCAGTCTACCTACGATCGTTTCCGCGAAAACGTCGAGCGATCGCGTGAGAAACTGATGGCCAAGCTTAACGAATTGCACGATCAAGGCAAACGTGTCGTCGGCTACGGTGCAACCTCCAAGAGCACCACGGTGACCAACTACTGTGGCATCACGAAAGAGCATGTCGAATTCATTTGTGACACAACGCCGATCAAGCAAGGTCGGTTCAGCCCGGGCGCCCATATCCCGGTGCGACGGTACGAGGACTTTCAACAGGCCCCGCCCGAATACTCCCTGTTGTTCGCCTGGAACCACGCGACCGAAATCCTCAATAAAGAAGCAGACTATCGAAAAGCGAACGGAAAATTCATTGTCTATGTGCCCGAAGTAGGAGTCCTCTCGTGATTCTCTGTTGCAATCCGCACGCACAATACTTGTCTCATAAGGACGAGATCGATCGGGCAATAGCCTCGGTCCTGGAGAGCGGATGGTATGTGTTCGGGCAAGAGGTAGCGGCCTTTGAGCACGAGTTTGCCCAGTTCTTAGGCGTACGCCATGCCGTGGGCGTCGGCAGCGGAACCGATGCGATTCGCCTGGCGCTACTCGCCTGCGACATTGGGCCAGGCGACGAGGTAATCACGGTGAGCCACACTGCCGTAGCGACCGTGACAGCGATCAAGCTCGCCGGGGCCAGCCCCGTTTTGGTCGATATCGAAGGAGATTACTTCACGATCGATCCGAATCGGCTCGAATCGGCCATCCGACCGCAAACCAAAGCCATCGTCTTGGTTCACCTGTACGGCCAGGCTGCCGATGTCACCGCGGTAAAAGAAATCGCCGACCGGCACAACTTGCGAATCATCGAAGACTGTGCCCAATGTCACGGCGCCACATATCAAGGGAAGCAACGGGGGTATCAAGAACAGTCCTTGGGTAGCTTCGGCGATGTCGGATGTTTTAGCTTCTACCCGACCAAAAACCTGAGCGCGTTTGGCGATGGTGGTGCGGTCGTAACAAACGACCCGAAGCTCGCCAAACAGATCCGCAAGCTCCGCGAATATGGCTGGTCCGAGACGCGTGAGAGTACGCTTGTCGGGATGAATTCGAGACTCGACGAAATTCAGGCCGCCGTACTGCGGGTGAAGCTGAGATATCTCGATGCGGACAACGAGGCGCGTGGGCGAATTGCCGCACGTTACGACGCCGCACTCGCCGAGACGCCTCTACGAGCGCCCCAAGTACGGCCCGAGTCGACACACATCTATCACCAGTACGTTGTGCAAACCGACCGTCGCGACGAACTGCTTGCCCATTTGAAATCGCATCGTGTTGCAGCCCTGGTCCACTACCCGCGACCGGTTCACCTTCAATCGGCCTATCAAGGACGGTTGCGAGGTTGCGATGACCTGCCGCAGACCGAAAATGTTGTGCGGCGGATTCTCTCGCTGCCGATCTATCCCGAACTGACTCAGGAGGACCAACGCCATGTCGTTGGCACCATCAACAACTTTGCCGCAGCACGTGATGATCGAAGGCGTGCAGCTTAAACAGCTCGTCACGCACACCGACGAGCGCGGATACTTTCGTGAACTCATCCGCGCAAGCGACGACATCTTCGCCGAAGGATTCGGCCAGTGGAGCCATTCGCTGATGTATCCCGGCGTGGTGAAGGCGTGGCACATCCACCGGGTTCAGATCGACTGGTGGTACGTAGCGGTGGGCATAGTCAAGGCGGTGTTGCACGACACCCGAGTCGATTCGCCCACCTATCGCCAGACTCAGGAAATCCTGATGGGCGAGAACCAACCGCAATGCGTGTTGTACGTGCCGCCGGGCGTGGCCCATGGAGTGAAGTGCATTCACGGCCCGGCCCATTTATTTTACGTCACGTCCAAGGAATACGACGGCGACGATGAAGGACGGATCCCGCACGACGATCCGACGATTGGTTACGACTGGCTTCGCGGACACGAAATCACCTGAGTCGCCGCCAGCACCCCGGCTGCTTCAAACAGATAGGCGTGAAAAATTGTACTGAAAAGCAGCCGGGGTGCTTTCTCCCGACCGATATGCCCATGAAACTCAAAGAAGTTAGAAATCGGATGACGCCGCCCATCTTTCGGGATCGGAATCGACGGCGCAAGGTCATCTGGGAAGGTGTGTACGAACACTACCGAGACGTCCCGACGGACGGTCTCGGCTTTGACGAGAACGTCTGGATCGAACAAACGCGCCGAATGACCGAGATGCTCCTAGAGTCCGAATCGTTCAGTCCACATGTTGATACGGTATTCGAGGACCACGCTATCTTACCGCCAACGGTTGTCAGTTTGGTCGGCGATGCGCGAGAAGCAACGATCTTGGATTTCGGAGGCGGGATGGGCGTGTCGTACATCCATCTTCGCCAATGCCTGGCGAGCACATTTACGACGTGGTACCACGTCGTCGAGTGTCCGCGTGTCTGTCAGGTCGGGTCTGTGCTTCTGACCGCAAATGGGAATATGGACGAGAACATTACGTTTCACGAGTCGCTGCCAGAATCCATCCCCGACCTTGATCTCGTGTACATCTGCAGCGCGCTGCAATATGTCGAGGACTACGCCGGCCTCTTGCAAAGTCTCGCCCGGCTGCGACCCAAAGCGATTCTTTTGGCGAAGACTTCGGCCGGCGACGTGCCGACCTACGTTACCGTTCAGGTCAACATGCCCGGCTTATCGGTGCCCTATTGGATTCTGAACGTCGACGAACTGGTCGATATCATGGCATCGGCCGGCTACGCCCTGCGGTATCAAAGTGTGTTGCCGCGCGAGTACCACCAAAACAATTTTCCCGAGCGGTACCGATTCCGCCGAGCACGTAATCTGCTTTTCCTTCAAAAATGACCACCCGCGTGTCGTTTCGGTGTCGGCGAACCGAGACAAGCAGCGCGACCACAAGTTATGAGCGGCAGGCGGCGTGAGTAAAACAAAAGGTCCGACCAAAACATTGGCGGTTGGAATTGTGTCAGGCAGCGAGAGTAAGTGATGCGACTTTCTATTTTTGTAGAATCTGAAATGGGCCTGCGAATTCTACGGTTCTTGGTCAATAATTATCCGGACCATGTAAAGCAGATTGTCGTCAGGAAGGAATGGACCGAAGCAGCTTCCCTTCCCGTGCCGCCAAGTTGCCACTACGAAATTTTCGATGAGCAGCGGACTGCTCAGCATATCCGAGAATTAGAAATCGATCTGGTGTTGCTTGCCTGGTGGCCAAACATCATCAAGAAGTCCGTGATCGAGTCGGCCAAGATCGGCGTTATCAATCTGCACCCCAGTTTATTGCCACATAATCGAGGTAAGAATTATTGGTTTTGGAACCTCGTCGAAGATGTTCCGTATGGCGTGAGCATCCATTTTGTTGATACCGCCGTCGATGGCGGAGACATTATTTTTCAACGGGAGATCACCAAGACCTGGGAAGATACAGGCCAAACGCTATTTGACAAAGCCAAAATCGAAATACTCTCCTTGTTTGCCGAAAGCTATCCCAAACTAGCGAATTCTGATTACAGGCGCACTCGGCAGGAGATCGATCAAGGCAGCTATCACCATTCTTCGGAATTGGAAGCTGCTTCTGAAATAATTCTCAACAAGCAAACCACGGCGAGAGAATTGCTGAATCTTCTCCGGGCAAGAACTTCGAAAACATTTCGGCAGTGTTACTTTGTCGATGACGGCGTTGAGTACGAGGTCGGCGTCGACATCAGGAAAAAATCATGACCGATAAATCGACTGAAATGGGCAGACCAACCGACGGGACCAATGCGGCGGATGGGGCCAATACGATTCACATGGCTGGCCCTTGGATCACCGAACACGAAGTGGCGGTGGTTACCGACGCCATGCGCAACGGCTGGTACGAACATGCCTATGACTACTGCGAGCTGTTTCAGCGAGAGTTCGCCGAGTACCACGGCCGCAAGTACGCCATCATGACGCCCAGTTGCACCACCTCGCTGCATTTGCTGCTCACGGCACTGGGCGTTTCGGCCGGCGACGAAGTGATCGTGCCCGAGTGTACCTGGATCGCGACCGCCGCGCCGGTGAAGTATCTCGACGCGACGCCCGTCTTTTGCGATATCGAGCCGCACAATTGGTGTCTCGATCCCAAATCGGTCGAGCGAGCGATCACGCCGCGTACCAAGGCGATCCTTGTGGTCGACCTGTTCGGCAACATGCCTCGAATGGATGAGCTGGTAAAAATCTCCGAGCGGCACGGCATCCCGCTGGTCGAAGACGCGGCCGAGGCGATCGGATCGGTCTATCACGGCACCCGGGCCGGAAAGTTCGGCGTCGGCTCGGTTTTCAGCTTCCACCGCACCAAGACCATCGCGACGGGCGAGGGTGGCATGCTGCTGGTCGACGATGACAATCTCTACGAGCAGTGTATGTTCCTGCGAGATCATGGGCGTCGGCCAAACTCGCCGACCTATCAGAACGAAGCGGTCACGTACAAGTATATGCCGTTCAACGTACAGGCCGCATTGGGATACGCTCAGTTCCAACGAATCGAGGAGCTGGTCGATCGCAAGCGTTGGATGTTTCACAAGTATCAAGAGCATCTGGCCGACGTCGAAGATATTCAATTTAACGCCGAACCGGACGGCGTGCGAAACGGCGTCTGGATTACGACGGTCGTCTTCGGTGCGAGCCATCAGCTGAACAAGCAACAAGCGATGGCCGCGCTCGAGCGGCTGGGCCTGCCGAGCCGGCCTTTCTTTTATCCGCTCTCTTCGCTGCCGGCTTTCGCGCCTGCCGAAGAGACCTACCGCAAGCGAAATCCCACGGCCTACGACATCTCAGCCCGCGGCATCAATCTGCCCGGGGCACTCTGTGTGACCGAAGAGCAAATCATCGCCGTCTGCGGCGGAATCAAATCAGTTTTGAGTGATGCTCACAGCCACAAGGAAGCGGCATGAGAGGGTTACTATGTACATGAACAATCCACAGAGTCTGCCTTCGCTCGACGGTCAACGGGTGATGATCACCGGCGGCCTCGGCTTTATCGGCAGCAACTTAGCGCGGCGATGTGTCGATCTCGGTGCGTCCGTGACCGTCTACGATTGCCTCGATACGCAATCGGGTGGAAACATCCACAATATAAGCGATATTGAAAACGAGATCGAGATCGTAGCGGACGATATTCGCAATTTCGAGGCGGTCTGCCGATGTGTTCGCGGACAGGACATCGTCTTCCACTGCGCCGGCTACACGTCGCATCCCCAGTCGATGCGCGAGCCGATTGCCAACATCGATGTCAACTGCAAAGGGACGCTACACCTGCTCGAAGCGTGTCGCCGGTTTAATCCGGACGCAAGATTCGTTCATGTCGGCACGAGCACCCAGATCGGACGCATGCTGCACAACCCGGTGGACGAATGTCATCCAGAATTTCCGCTCGACATCTACTCCTGCAACAAGGCGGTCACCGAGAAATATGTGCTGATCTATGCCAACGCCCATGCGCTAGATGCCACGGTCGTGCGATTTGCCAACGTGTTTGGGCCACGGTCGCACATTCGCACAAGCGAGTTCGGATTCGTCAACTTCTTCGTCGGGCTGGGGCTGCAACAGAAAGACATTACGGTCTTTGGCGACGGCAGACAGCTTCGCACACTCACTTACGTCGACGACTGCGTCAGTTCGCTGATCCTGGCCTCGCGCAGCGAAAGCAGCCGTGGCGAGGTCTTTTTCGCGGTGGCCGACAACCAACTCGCGGTCGGAGACATCGCCAAAGCAATCGTTCAGCATGTCGGCGGAAAGCTTCGTCAGGTCGATTGGCCCAAGGATCGCGCCGCAATTGAAGTCGGCGATGCGGTGATTAGCAACAAAAAAATCAAATGCCTGCTCGGCTGGTCTCCCCGTTGCGATCTGGCTTCGGGCCTGATCGCCACAAAAGAGTATTTTGCACCGCGCCTGGCACACTATTTGTAAACCTAAAGACTGTAGGGAACGCCTTCCGTGGCGTTCCGTTACACGTGTACCCGGGCTCGGAACGCCACGGAGGGCGTTCCCTACGGGACCTACCGGCCCTGACGTGCTTCCGACGACTGAACGGTTACATAAACTCAAGGACAACCCTGTTATGAAAATCGTCGTTACCGGCGCCTTGGGGCACATTGGCTCCCGTCTGATCCGCTACCTGCCCGAGGAGTTCGCCAACGCTGAATTGATCCTGATCGACGACTTTTCGACACAACGCTATGGCTCGTTGTTCGACTTGCCGAGTGCAGGCCATTATCGTTTTGTCGAACAAGACGTGCTCGAAGCAGATCTGGCGACGCTTTTCGAGGGAGCCGATGCCGTGGTGCATCTGGCAGCGCGAACCGACGCGGCTTCGAGCGTTCGCAACCAAGACGAGGTGGAACGGGTCAATTGCCACGGGACCGTGAAAGTGGCCCAGGCGTGCGCCGACGTTGGGTCGCCGTTGATCTTCGTTTCGACGACCAGTATCTACGGGAAACAAAGCCACTGGGTCGACGAATCGTGCCCACTCGAAGACCTGCAACCGCAAAGCCCGTACGCCGAATCGAAGTTGCGGGCTGAGCAGCAGCTTGGTCAGTTGTCCGATTCACACGGCTTGCGGTATGTCACTTGTCGCTTCGGCACGATCTTTGGAATATCGCCCGGCATGCGCTTTCATACGGCTGTCAACAAATTCGTGTGGCAAGCTTGTGCCGGCGACCCGATCACCGTATGGCGAACAGCCCTTAATCAGCGTCGGCCGTATCTCGATCTGAACGACGCGGTCCGTGCTGTGGCGATTCTCATTCGGAAACAACACTTCCTGTGCGACGTGCTGAACGTGGTCACCGAAAACAGCACGGTCGGCGAGATTGTCGAGATCATCCGCTCCCACGTTCCCGACGTGGAGACGGTCCTGGTCGACTCGGAGATCATGAACCAACTTTCCTACGAAGTCTGTAACCGAAAGTTCCAAGCCTTGGGATTCGACTTTCGGGGCAGCCTTCCGCGCGGTATTGCTGAGACGATTCGTTTACTGAAATCGATGCGATCGATTACCGAACACCGTCGGGCGGCGTAATGGGGTAGAAGTTCGAAATCCGAAATCCGAAACAAAAAAGTACGAATGCCAAAGAACTCGACCCCCGAAAGTTTTGAACATTTGAGATTCGGATTTCGTGCTTAGGATTTCAGATTTTAAGGATTCGTTATGTCTTCCGCATGTCCCACGATGGTTCGTCGCACGTCGCCGGCGCGCGCGTTCTCAGTCGAGTCAAAACCGCGCGTTCTGTTCGTGATTGATTCGGTTCTCGGGCACGTAACGGTTCATCTGCGTGGACTGATGTTCCAAGAAATGTTTCGCCGGCATGGGTGGGACGTCGATTTCGTGAACCTGCGCACCTCGGGCCGACGAAAGCTCAACTCGTGGACCGTGCGTCGGGCAGAGAATAAAATCGTACGGGCAGCGAAGAAGTACGACGTCGTCTATCTGCTGAAGATCGCTTCCAAGCGGCTCGTCCAAAGACTTCGATCGGAATCTGATGTACGCGTTGCGTTCGATCTAACCGACGCGTTGTGGCAGCCTATTCATCGCGCGCATGGTTGGAACGATCTGGAAGACATTCTGCGGCTGTCGGACGCGATCACGAGCGAGAATGATTTTATCTGCGCGTATGGGCGGAAGTTCAACGATACGGTCCTCAGCATTCCGGTCTGCACACAAATCGAACGGTTCGATCGTCTGTGCGAACAGGTTCCACCGCGATCCGATGACCGAGTGATTTTCGGTTGGGTAGGCAGCCCGGGCACGGTCGCGGCGCTCGAGAGTATTCGCCAACCACTGGACCGGCTCTTTGCGCGACACGACCATCTCCATCTGCGGATTCTCGGTTGTGGCCGGGCGGCGATTCCCACGTTCGAACATGTGCGATACTCGACTCGGCCGACCTACGACGAAGAAGAAATGATTCGCGAGATCCTCGGCATGCACATCGGCCTCTTTCCTGCTCCGGCCGATATCGAGGATTACCGCATCCGTGGCGCTCTGAAAGCCATGCTGTACATGTCCGGCGGCGCGGTACCTGTTTGTTTTAACGCGGGCGACAGCCGCAACGTGATTGAAGACGGCGTCAACGGCATGCTGGTCGACGACACGGACCAGTGGTTCACAAAGCTCGATGCCTTGGCCACCGACGCGTCGCGTCTTAAGATGATGCGCCGACGAGCGCAGGAGTCGATTCGCCAAGGGCACTCAATGGAACATGTCTTCGGACGCCTTGAAGCGGTGCTCGTTGAGATCGCTAATCTCCCTTGATCGTTCTCTCATTCGAGTGATCTGCTCTAAAACGAGCCCGCGAAAAATATTTTGAAAATCTTTGCGCTGTCTTAGTGCAAGACGCGAGTACTCAGGAATTGCGTTTCGACCAGTAAAAACCGGCTGATCTTGACGTCATTGGCCGTGGTGTGCTAGCATTGCCGGCTTGTCACCATTATTCACAAATCGTTGTAATCATTTGACTTACGACTTTTGATAAATAGTCATTGACGCAAGGCCGAGACTGAGTAAACTCTGACCCTTACACTTTATGTTGTAGTCCGCAGGGCATCGACTACAATATATTGGTGGTGCAACGACAAATTAGCCACCTCTGGGGGGTGTTTATGAAGACCGCCCTCACCATTGTGGTTTTAGCTGCTCGGCGGGATAGCCGAACTTGAGTTGTGGGTCCGTGTACGTTTGTATATCATTACAGGCGGCCATGGCTGGTATGGATGCCCGATCTTTTCACTGGCAGAAGGAGCTGTTTCATGGCCACTGCTCAATCGGGACTTGCGCCCGTGTCATTATCGACCGAAAATCGCCGTTCAACGGACAGTCAAGGCTCAACGGACAGCCAAGGCGAAGTTCGCTCCTCAAAGTTCTCAGGCAAGTTGGAGATCGCGCCGACGTTTTGCCCGGTCGATGTTGCCGACCCGTTTGATACGGTGCAGTGGGGACGGCGCAGCGCGCAGATCAAAGGTGAGAAGGGCGAGGTCCTGTTCGAGCAAACCGATTGCGAGATTCCGCAGTCGTGGAGCCAACTAGCGACAAACGTCGTCGTGAGTAAATACTTTTACGGCGAGAACGGCACACCGGAGCGCGAGCAGAGCGTACGGCAGTTGATCCATCGGGTGAGCCGCACGATTGCCGACTGGGGCATTGGCGACGGCTACTTCGAGAGCGTCGAAGATGGCGAGCGCTTCTACCGCGATTTGACATGGCTCTGCCTGCACCAGCATGGTGCGTTTAACTCGCCCGTGTGGTTCAACGTCGGCTTGTACCATCAATATGGCGTCAAAGGCTCGCAGTGCAACTGGCACTGGAACGAAGAGACGCAGATGGTTGCCCAGCCGGAAAACCCATACGAATTTCCGCAAGGCTCGGCCTGCTTCATCCAACATGTTGAAGACAACATGGAAGACATCATGGAGCTGGCGCGCAGCGAGGCGATGCTGTTCAAATTTGGCAGCGGCACGGGCACCGATCTGTCGACAATTCGATCGTACCGTGAGAAGCTCTCGGGCGGCGGCAACCCGTCGGGCCCGCTGTCGTTCATGCGGGTCTACGACCAGATTGCCGCAGTAGTCAAGAGCGGTGGCAAAACTCGCCGTGCGGCCAAGATGCAGTCGATCAAGGTCTGGCACCCGGACGTGATGGAATTCATCGAGTGCAAACACAAGGAAGAAATGAAAGCCCGTGTGCTGATCGAAAAAGGCGGCTACGAAGCAAATTTCAACGGCGAGGCCTACTCGTCGATCATGTTCCAGAACGCCAACCTGTCGGTCCGAGTGACCGACGAGTTCATGCAAGCGGTCGACGCGGACAAGCGGTGGGCCACACATTGGGTAACCGATCCGTCGAGAGAAGGCCCAGTCTTTCAGGCACGCGAGGTCATGAACCGCATGGCCGAATGTGCCTGGCACTGTGGCGATCCGGGCGTACAGTACGATACGACGATCAATCGTTGGCATACCTGCCCAAACTCGGGGCGGATCAACGCCAGTAACCCGTGCAGCGAGTACATGTTCCTCGACGACACGGCATGCAACCTGTCGAGCGTCAACCTGATGAAGTTCCGCAATGAAGACGGTACGTTCGACGTCGAGCGGTATAGTGCGGCCTGCCGGATCTTCTTCATTGCTCAAGAGATCCTGGTCGACCATGCCAGCTATCCGACGCGAGACATCGCGCACAACAGCCATCGGTTCCGTCCGCTGGGTCTGGGCTACTCGAATCTGGGCAGCCTGTTGATGGCGGGCGGGCTAGCGTACGATTCGGACGAGGCCCGCGGCGTATGCGGGGCGCTCACGGCGCTGTTGCATGGCGTGGCCAGCCGAACCAGTGCCGAACTGGCGGCGGCGGTCGGTCCGTTTGCGGAATACGAAACCAATCGCGAGCCGATGCTAAATGTGATGCAGATGCATCGCGATGCGGTGGAAAAGATCGATCCGGCCTGTCCGGTCTATTTGAAGGAAGCGGCTCGCCGGGTTTGGAATGAGGTGCTTATCGAAGGCCGTGAAAATGGTTTTCGCAATGCCCAGGCCACCGTGTTGGCTCCGACCGGCACGATCAGCTTCCTGATGGACTGCGACACAACCGGCATCGAGCCCGATATCGCGCTGGTCAAATACAAGCAACTGGCTGGCGGTGGAATGCTGAAAATCGTCAATGGCACGGTACCGCTGGCGCTCAAGACGCTCGGTTACGACCAGCCGGATATCGAATCGGTGCTGGCTTACATCGACGAGAACGACGCGATCGAAGGCGCCGCCAACCT
>CAUYYY010000019.1:0-12658 GCA_963577165.1 Planctomycetota bacterium
CTGAAACGAGTCCTCTGCGACCCGTACCATCCGGTCTATCTGGCCGCTGTTGATGTTCTGAAACAGAGCGAGCGGAGCGGTATTAATCGTTTGCTTTTAAGTTTTCTCGAAGATGCCAAAGCACAGGCTGCGGCAATGGGCGTACTGGCACGCCGAACAGACCGTCGCTTTCTCAGACACCTGCTTCGCAAGATCGGGTATGAGCCCTCTGAGCGAGCCGCCCACTGTCGAGTCGATCACTTGGTTGCGAGACGACCTGTCGCTTCTTGACCGTTTCGACGGCGCCGCGCAGCACAGTGCCGTGGTCATGGCGCTGGTGTCTGGCATGAAACGACTCGACGTCTTTGAAGTCATTCGATACCTCGCCGTCAACGGTCATGTCGAAGGGCGGCGAGCCGCCGTGGCCGCGTTGCCCCATTACAATGGTGATCAAGCCAACCAATTGGTCGTTCAGGCGCTCGACGACGCCGACCCGCAGGTTCAGGCGACCGCGCTGGCACAACTGCGACAGCGAGGGATTCCTAATGCCATGTCCCGCACGATCGCCTCGCTCGACAGTCCTCATGAAGTTGTTCAGCAGGCTGCCAGGACGTCACTCAGCGATTTTCGCTTCGACCGATTCCTGCGGTCGTTTGAAGTGCTCGATGACGCTTCGCTCGCAGCAACAGGACGTTTGGTGTTGAAGGTCGATGCCCAATCGGTGCCCGCGTTGGCCGAGGAAATGAAGGCCCGTTCCCGCACACGACGCTTACGGGCCATTGGCGTATCGGTGGCCATGAGTCTGGTCGCCCGATTTGAAAGCCAACTCATTGAGCTGCTCAGTGACGAAGATCATATGGTATGCCACGAAGCGGCCCTGGCCCTTGGAGAACACGAATCTCCGGCTGTGCGGGCAGCGCTTACTGACGCTTTGGATGACCAGAGCGTCGCCGTCCAAGAAGCCGCAACGGAAAGCCTGCGTCGGCTCGACTCGCTCCGGGCGGTCGTCGCCAACAACCCACCGAACGACCCCGAGGGAACATTGCCGTGATGCACGGATTTGAAAACCTTGTCCTCCTAGCCAGAGTCTCTCGATTTCGGGCCATGGGTAGCGGACTGCGCGGCCGCAGGGCCCGAGTCGATACAGGTGACGTGCTCACGATAGCTTTTGTCTTTGTCATTCTAATTCTGGGCGCGGTGATTCTCTCCCGGTTCGTGGCTAGCCGCGAGGACGGACGATCGTTTAGCAGCCCGGGCGCACTGTTCCGCGCTCTGATGAAAGCTCATGGTATCGACCGCCCAGGCCGCCGACTCTTTCGCCGTTTGGCACGGTGGCACCGACTAAGTCAGCCAGGCCAACTGTTTGTCGATCTGGCGCGATTCGATCTGGCGAGTCTCAGTCCAAAGCTTCAAAAAGATGGGCCCGCCATTACGGCACTACGGAACCGGCTGTTTGCCCAACTCAAACAGGCGGCCTCTGGCGGCAGTCCGCAGCGTAAACTGTCCGCGACGGCGGCGCCGACGAGTCTGCCACCCACGGGCCTGTCGGTCGATGCCGCCAACCCTATTGCCATACCTGATATGACCGCGGGCACCGGCTAGCTGCTCGCTGCACGTGTGCGACTCGCACTAGAACGTGATCCGTGACGGACGGCGCTCTCGGAAGCCGGACGACGTGGTGCCGGTCCCTGAATGCCCCGAGCGGTCTTCCGGCTGCCATCCGATATGGTCCAAAAATTTGGCGACCGAGATCGGGGTTATGCCGAGGTTTCGCGCGTCATCAATCATATTCGAATAACTGTTGATCGCTCGGTCGATGGATGCGCCGTTACCGGTCGTAGCGACACTTGGCTGCTCGCCCTGGACAAGGAATCGCGTGTGGACCGACATCGATCCCGTCACCTTGCCGTCGTCGAGCATTACGGCATCGATCACCCCCCCACTATTCTTGATAATGTCTTGCACCTGTTTTAGATCACTTCGGCCATCTCCATCGATATCGATCAATCCGACCAAGGCAAACCGTTCGTGACGGCCCCGGTGCCAAAGAGGCGTGTAAATCTTGTCGCCCGGCAAGATGGGGTTGGTCAACGTATCGCTCGTTACACGCGCTTCGGCCATCGTGCCGTTCTCTAGCAGCCGCATAACCTCGATGCTACCCTTCGACGGCGCGACGTGCGCGTCATTTTCATCAACTCCATAGACCTTGAACGTCGTCTTCGGTTGTAAGCCATCGGCCTTGCCGACATCGATCCAGACGAGGCCGGTCGCTTGGTTGACCCAGCGAACGGCGCCATCGGCAATCTCAAAGTTTTCGTCATTCCTTTCACGTTTTTGTTGAGCCAATGTGGCTACAGTCCCCTGTAGTTTCCGGATATCGAGGGCATCGTTGGCCATCTGCTCTTTGCTCTTGACGGTTACTTCAGTAACCTTTGCCTGCAACTTCTGTTTCTCCATATCCAAGTCATCCGCCGTCTTTTGTTTGTCCAGCAACTGCTTGTTCAGGTCTTCTCGGACCCCGACCAGATCCGCCTGAAACTCATCCATTTTGGCTTTGTATTTTGCAAGCTGCTCGTTGTTGGCTGTCTCATGGATCTCATACTGATTCTGGAGATCCGTGATTTTGTCGGTCAAATCCAGTTCACGGGCATCCGCCTCAGCCAGCCGGTTGCCCTGGTACTCGATAAGCTTGGCGTAGAAGCGAACGTTCTCGGGAAAATTTTCCGCGTACTTCTTCATGTCTTTGGCAAATTGTTCTTTGATCTGCTCAATCGGCGTATCGATCGTGAAACCCATCCATTTCTTCAGTTCCTGATTCTGCTCATCGCTTTGTCGAGCCCTTTGTGACGCCTCTTGGGCCTTATTCTTTTCCGTCTCGGTGATCTTCAGTTGCTCGGTGTACCGCGTATAAAATAAATAGGCAAACACCGCCAACATGACGCAGAGAGCCACCGTAATCATAAGAAAGATTTGCAGGCCCTGACTTTCTCGCGCTGCCATAGTTCTGTTCCTTCACCTGGTTGAAAAAGGGGGACAGGCACCCTCGCCAGTTCTTGTATTCCCGAGTTTTCCGCGATAGTTCGGGAGCCAGTCCCCGTTTTTCAACGGGAAGCCTGTGCCTGAGTCGAAGGTAAATCTTCCTAAACTTTGACAAAACAAGGACCTATGTCGATTCTAGTTAGAGAAAATTGGAGTGTCAACGAAAGGGTTAGCGCGGCAAATCGCCTGCCGCCGCTCGAACGATTCATCGCAGAGGTTGACAATTGGCATCACGAAGGTTTACCATCGGCGGGCATAAGTCTTTTCTCAAAGCCAACCTACGTTGCTGCGCCTGGCTCAGTTCCCGTGGCTCATGTTCCCGTGGTCCAGTTCCTGCCTTTTTAGCGAGCCCCTCCTCGGCTGGCTCTTGCATACGTATGTCCTCATCCCCACGCCAGCAAAGGTTACCAGGACTGGAATCGGATGACGATTCTTCTCCGTTGCTACCTCCCTCGTCAGAATCGGCCCCTTCGCCAGAATCGACACTGGCCCCTGCCAAAACGTCTCGGGCCTCCGCTAAGGCTTCTCCGGCATCCAAGTCGGTATGCCAGCCGCAGCCAGAGAGCCTCCGCGGACGGACCGTTTACGTGGTGGACTCCAACTCGCTGATTTTTCAAGTATTCCATGCGCTGCCCGAGATGACCAGCACCCGAGGTGAGCCGGTCAACGCGGTCTACGGCTTCGTCCGTGATGTACTCTTTCTATTGGAAAAGAAAAAACCTGACTGCTTGCTGTGCGCCTTCGATCTGCCGGGTCCGACATTTCGCGATAAGATCTTCGACCAATACAAAGCGGGCCGCGGCGAAATGCCCGACGAGCTCCGACCGCAATTCCCGAAAATCCGCCAGACGCTCGATGCGCTCGGCATCCCAATGCTCGACTGCGAGGGCTACGAAGCCGACGACGTCCTGGCCACCGTGGCGCGCGAGTGTGAGGAGCTTGGCGGCGAGTGCTTGGTGGTCTCGTCTGACAAGGATTGTCGGCAACTGATTACCGATCGGGTCCGAATCTACAACCTACGCAAGGACGTGATTTACGACGCGGCGGCGCTTCAGCAGGACTGGCGAATCCGGCCCGATCAGGCGGTCGATTTTCAAGCTCTGGTGGGCGACTCGGTCGACAACGTGCCGGGCATACCCCTCATCGGCCCCAAAATCGCCGGCGAGTTACTTGCCACCTACGACACGCTCGAAGCGGTTCTGGAACATGCTGAAGAGGTGAAGGGCGCGAAGCGCCGCCAGAATCTGATCGAAGGTCGGGAAGTCGCACTGATGAGTCGCTCTCTCGTTCGGCTCGACGCGCATGTACCGATCGAGATCGATTGGGACGGCGGCCGGCCGGCCCAAATCGACCATGACGCGGTTTCCAAATTGTTCGCCGAATTCGGATTTCGGTCGTTTGGCGAGCGTATCGGGCGTCTGGGCACGAACAGACCACAGCCCGGACCCCAACCGTCGTTCGATTATCATATTGTGGACAATGAGGAACAACTTTCCACGTTCGTTGCCAAACTCTCTCAGCAGTCTCGCGTATCGCTGGACACCGAAACGACGCACATCTGGCCTCGTTGGGCGGAGATCGTCGGCTATTCGTTCTCCTGGAAAGAAGGCGAGGCCTACTACCTGCCGGTCAAGGCGCCGGCGGGCGAAGCGTGTCTCGCCCCCCAAAAAACGCTTGAGGCGCTTCGCTGCGTACTTGAAAATCCTCAAGTTAAAAAAATTGGCCAGAACCTCAAATACGATGCCATCGTGCTACGCAACGCCGGTGTTCATCTGCAAGGCATTGCGTTCGATACCATGCTGGCCAGCTATTTGCTCGATGCGGGCGAGCGGAGTCACAATCTGGATGACTTGGCCTTTCGCTATCTTGACCATCAGACGACCAAAATCACCGACCTGATCGGCAAGGGCAAGGATCAGAAACGAATGGACGAGGTGCCGGTAGCCGCCGTCGGTCCGTATGCCGCCGAAGATGCAGACATTCCGTTGCGGCTCGAGCCGCTGCTGGCGGCACGTTTGGAAGAATCGAACCTCCGCAGACTCTTTAACGAGGTCGAGGTGCCGTTGATTGATGTCCTGGCCGAGATGGAATCGACCGGTATCCGCGTTGACACCGACGTGCTGGCCAAAATGAGCCAGGAATTCGGCGCGAGGATTGAGCAGCTCGAAACGGATATCCATGACTTGGCCGGTCGACCATTCAACATTGCCTCTCCCAAGCAGCTCGCGGCCATTCTGTTCGACGAACTCCAACTGCCCGTCATCAAGAAGACCAAAACAGGTCCGAGCACCGACGCCAGTGTGCTCGAAGAATTGGCCGTACAACATCCGCTGCCCGCCAAGATCCTTTCCTATCGACAGTACGCGAAACTCAAAGGCACCTATTTGGATGCGCTACCCACGATGGTGCATGTCGAGACGGACCGCATCCACGCCTCGTTCAATCAGGTGGTGGCGGCGACGGGGCGTCTCAGTTCGAGCGATCCGAACCTGCAAAATATCCCGGTTCGCAGCGAGGCCGGACGCCAGATCCGCTCCGCCTTCATGCCGGGAGAATCGGGATGGAAACTGCTGGCGGCCGACTATTCGCAGATTGAACTCCGTATTTTGGCACATTTTTCGGCCGATACGACGCTTTGCCAAGCATTCGACGAGGACGAGGACATTCATGCTCGTGTTGCCAGCGAGGTTTACGACGTGGCGATCGAGCGTGTCTCGTCGGATATGCGGCGTAGCGCCAAGGCCGTTAATTTCGGCGTGATTTATGGCCAGAGCCCCTTTGGTTTAGCCCGGTCGCTTTCCATCGACCAGGACAAAGCAGCGGAATTCATCGACGCCTATTTCGCGAGGTACCCTGGTATCGAAGATTTCCTGAAAAAAACGCTGGCGGAATGTCGCAAAAATGGTTATGTTGAAACGATCCTCGGGCGACGGCGAGCCATCCGCGGAGTCCGCGCGGACGCCGGTCGCATTCGGAACCTGCCTGAACGTACTGCCATCAACACGGTGGTCCAAGGCTCTGCCGCTGATCTAATCAAACTAGCAATGCTCTCGGTGCATCGTCGCGCGCGCCGAGAAAAACTAGCAGCCCGCATGTTGCTACAAATTCACGATGAACTAGTCTTCGAAGTCCCTCCCGACGAACTCGATTATCTGGGCGAGTTGGTCACTCAGGAAATGGTTGGTGTTCTCAAGTTAAGCGTCCCCTTGAAAGTCGACCTGAAATCAGGTGACAACTGGGCCGACTGTGAACCCTGGCAATAGAAAACCCTGGTAATGGGATTCATAAACAGGCCTCTTTTTATGGAGCCACGGATGAAACACAGATTGAACACAGATAAACTTATAATGTTGTCGCAGCAACATTCTCTTTTTGTCCGTGTTTTATCCGTGTTCAATCCGTGGCTAAAGATTCTCTTTATGCCTTTTCGTGTTTTTTGTGGCTATCTTCCTTGGGTTACGATCAGAGGATATGTCCCGATGAATGTTATAGACAAATGCTTGTGATTGGCATTGTGGGCGGAGTTGCCGCAGGAAAAAGTTTGGTTGCCGATCAACTGAAACAACTTGGAGCCGCGGTACTCGATGGCGACGCCGCCGGACATGCGACGCTTGATGAGCCCAATATCCGCCAGGCGATTCGAAACCGTTGGGGAGAAGCCGTGTTTGAGGAGGGCGGCCGTGTGCGGCGATCGGCGCTGGCAAAGATCGTCTTCGAACCGCCGCCCACCGGGCCGATCGAACTGGAACACCTTGAGGAGATAACACACCCATCCATCCGTGCTCGTCTCGAACAACAGATCGCCGAACTTGAGAATCAGGTGACGCAAGCGACCGTCTTGGACGCGGCGGTGATGTTCAAGGTCGGATGGAACCAATTTTGTGACAAAATCGTTTTCGTCGATGCTCCGCGATCGGAGCGTCTTCGTCGTGCGGTTCGCCGTGGATGGGATGCTGGCGAATTCGACCGTCGAGAATCGGCACAGCTTTCGGTCGAAGAAAAACGTACTCGGTCGGATGTCGTCATCGACAATTCCGGTCCGCCTGAAAAAATACAACAACAAGTTGAAGAATTTTGGAACACTCATGTCGTTGCACGTTGAGAAGTAAGAAACATGCCTCCGCAAGCGTCCCCGCTAAACGAATAACTGAAATCTCATGACTTCCCTTCCGCCAACACCTTCCGCGTGTCGGCCCGACTGTCTCATCTAGGGGTATAAGAATCATGGCAGACGCAAAGAACCGTGGGCCTCGCTATGACAAACCTCGCGGCGGCCGCAAAAACTATCGCGGTACCGCAGGCCATACGCTGCAGGACGACAAAGATCCCGTATCTCTGGCTGAAGAAATCGACCGGGAATTGGCCCGTGAACAACAACACGTCGGCAAGCTTGACGCTCAGTATGAAAAGATCAAACAGAGTGACATCCACATTGCGGCGCTCCAGTGCATATCGATGTCCGAACTGATCGAAGAGGCACACAAAGCAAATCTGACCGAGGTCACTGGGCTGAAGAAACATGATTTGATCTTCCGCATCCTCAAAGAACGCGTGAAGGTCAACGGCATGATGTACGGCGAGGGTACGCTAGAGATCCTCCCCGATGGCTTCGGTTTCTTACGCAGCCCTGATTACCACTATCTTTCTTGTCCCGATGATATTTATGTATCACCCAGCCAAATCCGACGATTCGGACTAAGCACCGGAGCGACGGTTTCCGGCACGATTCGCCCGCCCAAGGAAAACGAGCGCTACTTTGCCTTGTTACGCGTCGAAGCCATTAACTTCCAAGATCCGAACCTGTTATCGCAGAAGGTGCCGTTCGACGACCTGACTCCCTTGCATCCCGATCAGCGGATCGTGCTCGAAACCGGCGACGACGCGATTTCCATGCGCGTAGTCGACATGCTTGTTCCCATCGGCTTCGGACAACGTGGACTGATCGTCAGTCCTCCGCGCGCCGGCAAGACGATCCTGCTGCAAAACATGGCCAAGGCCGTTCTGGCCAATTACCCCGAGGCCTACGTCATCATGCTCTTGATCGACGAACGCCCGGAAGAAGTCACCGACATGGAGCGTGAGGTCAAAGGTTCCAACTGCGAAGTCATCAGCAGCACGTTCGACGAACCGGCTTCGCAGCATGTCACGGTATCGGAAATGGTGATCGAGAAAGCCAAACGCATGGTCGAATTCGGTCAGGACGTGGTCATCTTTCTCGATTCCATCACGCGGCTGGCCCGTGCTTGGAACTCGGAATGTCCGCATTCAGGAAAAATCCTCTCCGGCGGCATCGACGCCAACGCCATGCAACGCCCCAAACGATTTTTTGGTTCGGCCCGAAAAGTTGAGGAGGGTGGATCGCTCACCATTATTGCCACCGCGCTGATTGACACGGGCAGCAGAATGGACGAGGTGATTTTTGAAGAATTCAAGGGCACCGGCAACCAAGAGATCGTACTCGACCGCCGCCTGGTCGACCGGCGAATCTGGCCGTCGATCGACATCACGCTCAGCGGCACTCGAAAGGAAGAGATGCTGATGGATCCAGAAGAATATCGTCGCATCTGCATCCTGCGGCGCGTTCTCGACGGCATGAATCCACCCGATGCCATGGAGATGCTCACCACCCGACTTAAGAAGACCCAATCGAACGCCGAGTTCCTGATGAACATGAAAGAAACATAAACCGAGCAGCTTTCCCCTGTCTCCTGTTCCCTGACCACTGTTCCTCCCATGCCCAATCTTCTATCCAGCGAGACCGACCAGACCAACGTCCGTATCGGCATTGTCGTTTCTCACTGGAATGAATCGATTACGTCGCGATTGCTCGACGGGGCTGTCGAAACGCTTGCCCGACGAGACGTGCCCGACCAGGCCATCGACGTCGCATACGTACCCGGCGCGTGGGAGATACCCGTCGTGGCACAACGCATGGCCAACAGTGGCCGCTACCATGCCGTGATCTGCCTGGGGGCCGTCATCCGCGGCGAAACAACCCATGACCAACATATCAACCGTGCGGTAACCTTATCGATTGCGGACATCGCCGTGCGACATGACCTGCCGGTTCTGTTGGGCCTGCTGACGTGTGAAACGCTCGAGCAAGCCATTCAACGTAGCGGCGGCAACGTGGGCAACAAAGGCGCCGAATGTGCCGACGCCGCACTCGAAATGATCGGCCTGTTGCGCAATGTTTAGTGCGCAATGTTTAGCCGTGACACGGAGCGGAACGCTTTTACCGTTGTATTCTCCCTACTCAGAAGCACCCCGGCTGCTGCATCACGAAGAATTTTGAAGCTTCTTCGTTGGCAGCCGGGGTGCTGAAATCTCACCCTACTCAGCTTGCCAACACGGCTTGCCTAAGTTCTAATCCAGCTATGACCCACCGCAGCCGAGCACGTGAAATCGTCCTGCAATTGCTTTTTCAAGACGAAGTGAATCCTCCAGAGACCGCCGCCGCCACGGCCGACTTTCTGTCGTCGCGGTTGCAGTCGGAAGAACTGATCGACTTCGCCAAGTCGCTCTTGGCCGGCGTTCGTCGCAATCGTGACGAACTCGACACGTTGCTCTCCGAGACCGCCGAGAACTGGACGATCGATCGCATGGCCGCCACCGACCGTAATGTGATGCGCCTCGGTGCCTTTGAGATGCTCTACACCGATACGCCCAGCGTCGTCGCCATCAACGAGGCAGTCGAACTGGCCAAACGGTTTGGCTCCCGCCAATCGGCTCAGTTCGTCAACGGCATCCTCGACAAGCTGCTCCAGAAACATCGCGACGGTTAGCAGTCGGTGGGGGGTGTTCGAGAGTATCGTAATACAGATGCCCGTCAAGAAAGTACACATTCGGCACACCTTGTCGCCGACTCTCTTCCTGTGCCTTTCTGACGGCAGTTCGACAGACGGCCATTATTTCGTCGGCCTTTTGATAGGTTGCGAGATCGTTAACAGTATTAGCCATGTAAATCGGTGCCTAGGAAGGATTGAAAGAGTTCAAAACGTTCCATATCGCGAATTGCCGTACCCGACGTGGTACCAACAGCGACGTCCACGGGCTGGTTACCTGAATTATAGATCTGCAGCCAATGATTGGCCAATTGACGATAAATCTTCCAAAAGTTGGTAATACTGCGCCCAAATCGACGACGAACATCCTGTCTCGGCGACATCGTGGCCACCCTTTCTCACTCGTTCTTTTACACGTTTCACACAAGTCTCGGCGGAATCGAGGAACACGAAGACTATCGTGACCGTGAAGCCTCGCTCACGTACAGCGCGAATTTTGTGGCGAAGCGTCCGACCGGACAGTGTCGATTCGACAACCAAACTGGTGTTGCCTTTCAGTGCCGAGTCAAGTTTCCAAATAAACTACGTACCAGCAGCCATCCGTTGAGCTGCCGGATCGTCGGGCGACATTTCAGCCGCAATCGCATCCGTCGAGAGAAACAGAGTGCCATAAAGGGATGCGTATTCCAGACCGATCGTCGTTTTTCCCGCACCATTGGGGCCACCTACGATAATTAGTTCTTTCGCGGTCACTTGTGTTTCGCTCATATTCCGTTCACACGATACACAACACCACCCACAACCTCTGTTATCCTAACGGCGCTCACCGCCCGGGTCAATTCACACGCACGGCAACGATCACGGCGAATGTCGAAAGATAGACCGCTACGATCTTTCCTCCCCGTCTACTTGCGACTATATTCACAGGTTCCTCCGCGAGCCTCTGCGTCTCCGCGCACCCCGCGCTTAATCTTGCTTCCTTTTGCCTTTCGTGGCCAGATCAATTCGTTCGGCTGAAGTGTCACGATTTTTCAGATTAGGAGTCATCACAACAACGACATGGGCATTTTCAGCAAACGTAAAGCCGAACCACGAGCAGAGGTTGCCGCAGGCGATGCAGCCGAAGCAACTCCAGCCGCGGAACCCCAAGGCCTCTTCGCCAAGTTCCGCAAAGGGCTCCACAAGACCGCGAACCTGCTGAAAACCGACGTTCGCGATCTCTTCAAGTCCGAGGGTCGGCTCATTGACGACCAATATCTCGACGACCTCCTCGGCATCAACATTAAGACCGACATGGGTTATCAGGCGGCTGAGGAGATCGTCGACAAGGTTCGCACTCAGATGCGTGGTCGCGTCGTTTCCACGGAAGAGGTCGTGGAAAGTTGGAAGGCCTCACTCAAGGAATTGATGGCCCAGGATCAGGCACCCATCCATTTCGCCGAAACCGGCCCAACCGTCATTATGGTCTGCGGCGTCAACGGATCGGGCAAAACGACCTCGATCGCCAAACTTGCCTACCAACTGAAATTAGAAGGCAAGAGCGTCGTTCTCGGCGCGGCAGACACGTTTCGTGCCGCAGCGGTCGAGCAGCTCACCATCTGGGCCGAACGACTCGGCGTCGATATCGTTACCGGCGCGCCAGGCAGCCATCCTGCCAGTGTGGCCTATCGAGCGGTCGAGCAGGCGATCATCAAGCAAGTCGACGTCTGCATTGTCGATACGGCTGGTCGTCTGCAAACCCAGCGCAATCTGATGACCGAGCTCACGAAGATCCAAGGCTCGATTCGCAAACAGATACCCGCCGCTCCGCACGAATTGCTGCTCGTTCTCGATGCGACCACCGGCCAAAATGGAATTTCTCAGGCCGCAAAATTTACCGAGGTCGTCGACTGCACCGGTATTATCCTGGCCAAACTCGACGGTACGGCCAAAGGCGGCGCGGTCGTCGCCATTCGCAAACAGGTTGGTTTACCTGTCAAATACATTGGCATCGGCGAACAGCCGCAGGACATCGCCCTGTTTGTGCCCGACGATTTCGTCGACGCACTCTTTGCCGACATGCTTTCTGCGGACACGACCTAGCGCAGTGGCATGTTAGCCGCTCGCCGCGGTGAGCGGCTAGCAGTAACGAGAACTATGCGATCGTGTCAACACGAACTTGCTCAGGCGCTGCTAGCAACGATCAGCGCTACCGGCACAGTTCTCCTGGTTGTTCGACTTTCGCTGACCCGACAGGTCGGCCGCGAATCGAGACAACCGTGCGAGCGTCTGAAACGGAACCCGTCGCGTGCAGAATCTCGCTGACCGGCACGTCTTGACATGTCTTTGTCAATTGGTCGGATTTCACCCGTACTAGTTCTCCGATTGGGATGAACTTTTGCGATTGACCACGCCGATAGCTACTTTGACAGCAGTACCGCGCAGCACACGGGACACCGCTGCCACCGTTTTTCCCACCATGCTCCTGCCAACGTTTCTCCCACCCCTAACCCGCAATTACGTGTGCCCGCCTAGGTGCACTGTCCACCCACCCGCCGTTTACATTTGTTAATTGGAGTAACAGATCATGAAGTCCCCACGGATGGTTTTCATGGGCACCCTGGTTTCCGCGACGATCGTTTCGTTCGCGTTTGCACAATCCAGCGTGCAACCCAGCGTGCAACAACCTTCTTCAGTCGATCCTGTATCGTTCGATTTCGGCACCTACTACGCCTCTGATGCCGGTTGTGATGCCGCGGCGACGTGCGACGGCACGGCCGGTTGTGGCTGTGAGCGATGCTGTCGGGAGCACCTGATTCAGGACTGCTGCCCGCTCGAGTGTTGCGATTGCGAGCCGTGGCGGCTCTTTCCTTGCG